>JAYTJO010000109.1:0-3041 GCA_043730975.1 Thermoleophilia bacterium
ATTGTTGCGAGACACCGCACTACCGTGTTGATTCAGTAGTGCGGCGTCTCATGACGACGCTGTTTCCTGTCAAACGTTATGAGACGCCGCACTAGTCGAGCCCGAACGCCTCCTCCGCCATTGCAGCGATCGTCTCGCCGATCAGCAACGACGACGTCGCACCCGGGGACGGTGCGTTCCGGACGTGGACGACGCCGGGTCGCCGTTCGAGCACGAAGTCCTCGACCAGCGCGCCGTCTGCGCTGACGGCCTGGGCGCGAATCCCCGCTGGGCCGGCGATCACATCCCTCGCCTCGAGCTCCGGCAGCAGCTTCCGCGCGGAGGCGACGAAGAGGTGCCTGCTGACGTCACGCACCATCTCGCCCATCCCCATGCGGAGATGCCGCCGGGCGAGACGTCGAAAGCCGCGCGATCGAAACGTGTCGGTTACATCACCAATCGATACCTGTCGTCGCCGGTAGCCCTCTCGATCGAGCGCGAGCACCGCGTTTGGGCCGAGCCACATGGAGCCGTCCATCCGAAGCGTGGTGTGGATCCCGAGGAAAGGGAACGCCGGGTCGGGCACGGGGTAGATAAGGGCGTTCGCAAGATGTCTGGCGGTTGGACGAAGGACGTAGTAGTCGCCGCGGAACGGCACGATCCTCGGTTCGTCAGCCCCACCCCCGAGCCTGGCGAGCCGGTCGGCGTAGACGCCGGCGCAGAAAACCACGTTGCGCGCGGCGACCTCGCCTGCATCACACGTCAGCCGCACACCCTCGCCGCCCTGCTCTGCAATATCCGTCACCTCGTACCCGAGCAGGATCTCACCACCTCCCTTGACGACATCGTCGGCGAAGGCGAGGGCGACGCGGCCAAAGTCGACGATTCCCGTGCCGGGCACGTGGAGTGCGCGCACGCCGGCCGCGTGCGGCTCGAGCTCGCGCAAGCGATCCGGCTCGATCAGCTCCAGCCCGACAGCGCCGTTTTGGACTGCCCGCCGGTGCAACTCCTCGAGACGCGGAAGCTCGGACGCCTCGGTCGCGACAATCACCTTGCCGCAGATGTTGGTCGGAATCGATCGTTCGCTGCAGTACTGCTTGAGCGCCGCGGCGCCTTCACCGCAGAGGCGAGCCTTCAACGAACCCGGGGCGTAGTAGACGCCCGAGTGGATCACGCCGCTATTGCGACCGGTCTGGTGCTGCGAGATCGAGGATTCCTTGTCGAGAACGACGATCTTCAGACCGGGTCGCCGGAGCGCAAGTGAACGCGCGACCGCGAGACCGATGATGCCGGCGCCGACGACAGCGACATCCGCGCTGCGATCACCGACGGACACGGCCGATGCACCGGCGGCTGACATCAGGTCAGGGTGTACTCGGGGCCGGAGCCGCCTTCGGGCGGGGTCAGACGACCACCGCGCGCCGTGATCGCGCCGCACTGCACGCAGTTCGACGGCGTCAGCTTCACCTCGACGGTGCCATCACCGTTGCACTCCCCCACCTCGTAGACCTGGGCCGGGCACATCCAGGCCCACATCTCGGCGACGTCGCGCGGAACGCGCTTCTCGATCCGAACATGGCTGGGCTGGTCGTCGCGGGTCCGGTTCCCCGACGCAAACACCGAGGAGAGCTTGTCGAACGTCAGCGCCCCGTCGGGAGCGGGATACCGCGACGCGCGATCGGTGCGAAGAAGCGGGGCCGCGGCGTTCGGTTCGTTGTGAAACTCCTTCGGCGGCAGCTTTCCCTTCGTCACCGTCATCGTGCTGGCAAGGCCTCCACCGATGAAGAAGCCCTTCTCGAACGCCTGCCGCATGTTTCGCACCTCGCGCAGGCTCTTACCGAGGTAGCCGGTGCGGATCTCGCTGTCGTACGCGTCGAACGCGCCGATCCGTCCGGGATTCTCGCCCCGCTGCAGCGAGCGGTAGGCGGCCTCCGCGGCGAGGCGACCGGATTCGATCGCATAGTGCACGCCCTTCAGGCGTGCGAGATCGACGAGCCCGGCGCTCTCTCCGGCGAGCAGCAGCCCCGGTGCGCCGAGCCGGCTCGGCATCGCGTGCCAGCCGCCGCTCGTGATCGTCTTCGCCCCCCATGCGACGCGCTCGCCACCCTCGAGGATCTCGCGAACGAACGGGTGCGTCTTGAACTCCTGGAGGAGGTCGTGCGCCGACAGCTCCACGTCGCGGTAGTCGAGCCCGATCACAAAGCCGAGCGAGACCATGTCCTCCCCCATGGGATAGACCCACGACCCGCCGAACTCGCGGTACTTCGCGGGCTTGCGCAGCGGCCAGCCGAGCGTGTGGACGATCTTGTCGAGCGGTCTCGCGACGCGCCAGACCTCCTTGACGCCCAGCTCCCAGATCTGTGGCTCCCGGCCGTTGAGGCCGAAGTGGTCGAGCGCAGCACCGGTGAGATGACCGGCCGTTCCCTCGGCGAGCACCGTCACGTGCGCAACGATGTCGGCGCCTGGCTCGAAGTTGCCGAGCGGCTCACCTTCCTTTCCCCGCCCCTTGTCGCCGCTGCGGATGCCGGTGACGCGGCCGTGCTCGACGAGGAGCCTGTCGGCCGAGGTCTCCGGCAGTACGAACGTGCCGCCTGCCTCGGCCTGCTCCGCGAGGTACCGGCACATCTGCGAGATCGAGACGATCCAGTTGCCGTGATTCCGTAACGTCGGTGGCGGCGGGATCCGAACTGCCCGCTTGCGCGTCAGCAGATAGACGCCCTCGCCGGGGACCTCACCGTAGGTCGGTACACCCTCGAGCTGCTCGGGGCGGCCGCTGAAGAGGCGACGAACGGCCCGTGGGTTCATCACCGCGCCGGAGAGAAGGTGCGAGCCGGGCTGCTTGCCCTTGTCGACGAGCGCGACCGGGACATCTCCGAGCTTCTCGGCCATCGCCGGGTCGTCCTCGAGCAGCTGACCCAGACGGATCGCGCATGCGAGGCCCGCAGGGCCGCCGCCCACGATGAGGACGCCGACCTCGATGCGCTCGTCCGGCGCGTCGGTCGGTGCGCCTATGATCTCGGCGCTCGAGAAGGGTGGCGGGTAATCCGCGGCCCGAATCGCGG
>JAYTJO010000110.1:0-2067 GCA_043730975.1 Thermoleophilia bacterium
TCTCCGATTCGAGCTGTCCCTGGAAAACAGCGCGCCCGTCGCCGACCTTATCGTCGGCAGGAATCGCGGCTGGTTCTCGCGGTCGGGGGCGGCGCCGGCACTGCGGTTAACGGCGCAATCGAAAGCGACATTGCTCTCCCGCTCTCCGCGACGGAGGGAGAGCCACCGGGTCGGCGGGCTCAATATTCTCCCCGAGGCTAGAAATCGTTAGGAGCTCTCGCCAGATTACTTTGCGAAGGACGCCGTACCCAAGCTGCGTATTGTCATGACGGTTGAAAATGGTTAACCCGGATTATTCACGAGTTTAGAAAACACAAAAGCCTCCACGTGGTAGAAAGCGGTTGCTGACGCCGACTTCCGCCACACAGGAGGCTTTCGCTTGAACGAGCCTACCACGACACAGACTGTTCTCTTCCCCGATCTCTTCGACAAGCCGCTCGTCGCCCGGTTCGACCAACCGCACGGCAGTTCTGACGGCGGCGCGATTCTCTTGAAGGCTGCCGACCACCGGCTTGGTCTCACCGCCGGGCTGGCCGCTTGCCTGCGAGACAAGCGGCAGCCCGGCAAGATTGGCCACGAGGTTGTCGACCTGTTTCGGCAGCGTGTCTTCGCCATCGCCTGTGGCTACGCCGATTGCAACGATGCCGCTCGCCTCGCGGACGATCCCATTCACAAAATGCTCGTCGGACGTGATCCGATCGACGGCGATGCGCTCGCGTCGCAGCCCACGCTCTCGCGGTTCGAGAATGCCGTTTCTCGGACGGCGTTGTTTCGCATGGCCAAGGTTCTGGGTGAGACGGTCGTCGAGACCCACCGTCGAAGGCGCAAAGGCAAGGCGAAGCTGATCACGATCGAGCTCGATCCCACCGACGACCCGACCCACGGGGGACAGCAGCTCTCGCTCTTCAACGGCCACTACGACACGTGGTGCTACCTCCCCATCGTCGGCTTCTTGAAGTTCGACGACGAGCCCGAGCAGCACCTGTTCACCTACGTTCTGCGACCGGGCGATGCTCCCGCCAAGCTCGGGGCCCTGGGTATTCTCCGGCGGGTCCTGGACAAGCTCATCGACGCCTTCCCGAAAGCGGACATCCTCGTGCGCCTCGACGGTGGATTTGCGTCTCCGGAGGTTCTCGACTTTCTCGAAGACGCGAAGCTCGACTACGTCGTCGCCATGGCCGGAAACGCCGTGCTGGCGCGGCATGCCAAGAAGCTGATGACGCAGGCACGGCGGCGTTCGAAGCGCAGCGGAAAAACGGAGCACGTCTACGGCGCGTGCCGGTATGCGGCCGGCAGCTGGGACCGGAAACGACGCGTCGTCATCAAGGCCGAGGTGGTGCGGCTCGAAGGTCGAGAGCCCAAAGACAATCCGCGATTCGTGATCACGAATCTCCCCGACCGGCCACGGGCGGTCTACGAGGACGTCTACTGCAAGCGGGGCGACGTCGAAAACCGAATCAAGGAACTCCATCACGGCCTCGAGATCGACCGGACGAGCTGCACACGCTTCTGGGCGAATCAGCTTCGCGGCTTGATGACCGCGGCGGCCTACGTGCTGATGCAGGAATTGCGGCATCACGCGTCCAGCACCTCGTGCGCGAGGGCGCAGGTGAGCACGCTGCGCGAACGACTGATCAAACTGGGCGTGTGGGTGGAAGAATCGGTCCGACGCATCGTGCTCCACTTTCCCGCCTCGTATCCGTTCGCCGACGACTGGCGTTGTATCGCCCAAGCACTCGGCGCACGATCCGGCTGAGCCGCGACCTTCACCCCCGAAATCCGTCATCGAATCGCTCTCGCAGGTCGAGGTCTGCCCGATTTCGATCAACGAGCGACGCGAGCAGCCCCGAGCTCGCGCAGGCCGGGACTTCGTGCCACTCCGTAGGTCTCCGTGCGTCCACGAACCCCTGCGTACTTCCCGCCACGACGCTGCGCTCGCGAAACACCGGCCCGATGTGACTCAAGCCCCGCTTTCGTGAATAATCCGGGCTAGAGGCTGTCGCTCGCGGTATGACGCCGTTACGTGTCCTGTTTTTTACCGAGGATCGGACGAGGATCGGGTGCGTG
>JAYTJO010000111.1:0-4892 GCA_043730975.1 Thermoleophilia bacterium
TTTCTACCCTCGGGACGACACGCCGGGCTGTACGACACAGGCCTGCGGTATCCGCGATGCCTGGGCCGAGTTCGAACGAACGGGGGCCGTCGTGCTCGGTGTGAGCCCCGACGATGAGGCATCGCACGTCGAGTTCAGGACGAAGTACGCGCTCCCGTTCTCACTCCTCTCCGATCCCGATCACGCCGTCGCCGATGCGTACGGCGTTTGGGTCGAGCGGTCGTTCGACGGCAAGACATTCATGGGGATCCAGCGCTCGACCTTCGTCATCGACGCCGAAGGCGTGCTGACCTCCGTGATGCGAGGCGTCAAGCCGGACGCGCACGCCGACGACGTCCTTGCCGTGCTGGCAATGTAGAGGCGCCGCGGCACCTCCGGGCGAGGCTTTGCCTCGCTGGCGCTCGGCGACGCCTAGCCCCTACATGGGTGTCCTCTCATCCGCATGTGTTTATGGGGCCTTCAGGCCCCATAAACACATGCGGATGAGAGGACTTGAACCTCCACGTCCTTACGGACACACGGATCTGAACCGTGCGCGTCTACCAATTCCGCCACATCCGCGCGACCTCGATTCTAGCCGCCGTGGCCGCTTCGGGCATGCTGCATGGAAACCGCATCCCTCGCGCGACGTCATAGTCATCATGATCCGCCCTCTCGTACTCCTCTCAGCCCTTGCCCTCGTTCTTGTTCCCGTTACGGGTGGCTCGCATGCGGTCACTCGCGACGGCGAGGCGCTCCGTGAGGTCGTCGTCACGCTCCACTCACCCTCGCTCGCGGGCAGGAACGATCCTGGGAACCGCTCCACCGTTGACCGCGAGCAGGCCCGCTTCGCTTCCGAGCTGCACGCCGCGATCCCCGAAGCGACGATTCACTGGCGCTACCGGGTCGTGTTGAACGGCGCCGCTGTCGTCGTCCCCGAGAGGGAGTTGTCGACGCTCGCACGGCTCCCCGGGGTGAAGACCGTTGCTGCAGGCGCCTCGTACACCCTGGCCAGGGTCACTGCAGCAGAGATCCAGCGTGCAACGCGTCGCTGGAAGGCGGGCCTCCCCAATCGCGGCGACGGCGTGAAGATCGGGATCATCGACGATGGCGTCGATCAGCGGCACCCGTACTTCTCGCCATCGGGGTACACGATGCCGGTGGGGTATCCGAAAGGCCAGATCTCCTATACGACGGCCAAGGTCATCGTCGCCCGGGCGTTCGCGCCGGCATCGACAACCTGGCGGAATGCCCGCCTCCCCTTCGATCCCGAGCAGTCCGAGCACGGAACGCATGTTGCGGGAATCGCCGCGGGCAATGCCGGGACGGTCGCGAACGGAACAACGATCTCGGGCGTCGCGCCACGCGCCTACATCGGCAACTACAAGGCGCTCTCCGTCCCCACCGATGCCGATGTCGGACTCGACGGGAACGCCGCCGAGCTCGTGGCTGCGATCGAGGCCGCTGTAACGGACGGTATGGACGTGATCAACATGTCCCTCGGCGAGCCCGAGATCGAGCCAACCCGAGATCTCGTCGCTCTCGCGCTCGACGGCGCCGCGCGGGCGGGCGTCATCCCCGTCGTCGCGGCAGGAAACGACTTCGACGCGTTCGGTATGGGCTCGCTTTCTTCACCGGGCTCGTCGGCCCTCGCAATCACCGTTGCCGCGGTCACCGTCCCCGACTCGAAGGGGAACAGCAGCCTCGCGGACTTCAGCGGCGCGGGGCCGACGCCGCTCTCACTCCGGCTGAAGCCGGACGTGAGTGCCCCCGGCGTCTCGATCCTCTCCTCGCTCCCCGGCGGCCGGTTCAGCTCCTGGTCGGGGACGTCGATGGCGAGCCCGCAGGTCGCCGGAGCTGCCGCACTCCTGCGCGAACGCCATCCGACCTGGCCGGTGGCGCTCCTCAAGGCCTCGCTGATCTCATCGGGCGACACGGTGCGGGCCGGCGGCCAGCCCGCTCCGCCGACGCGTGGTGGCGGTGGGCTCATCAACCCCGCTCGGGCAGACCTACCGCTCATCGTGGCGAAGCCTGCGTCTGTCTCCTTCGGGCTCCTGCCTCCCGGCGCAAGCGTGCCGGAGCAGCTCGACCTCTCGGACGCCGGCGCCGGAACCGGGCTCTGGGATGTCGCCGTTGAGATCACTGGTGCGGCGCAAGGGGTGACGCTCACCGTCCCGCCTACGGTCTCCGTGCCGGGTGCTCTCGTGATCGCAGCCAACGTCGATGCAGACGCGACCGACGCCGACTTTTCTGGGTTCATCCGCTTGACCCGCGGCCTCGACGTCCGACGAGTTCCCGTCTGGCTTCATGTCAGCAAGCCAGCCCTGGCTACCGCGAAGTCAACCCGACTGAGCGCCCCGGGGCTCATCGCCGGCAGCACGAAGGGCGGACCGTCCCGCGTCTCCCGATACCGGTATCCCGAGGTTCCCACGGACGGACCTGTGACCGCCTCGCTGCAAGGCCCGGAGCAGGTTTTCCGGTTCGCTCTAACGCGCCCCGTCGCCAACTTCGGCGTCGCGATTACGCGACGAGGTGCACGGGTGCGCGTCGAGCCTCGCGTCGTCTCCGCAGGAGATGAGAACCGGCTCACCGGGTACGCGGCGCTTCCGCTCTACCTCAACCCGTACCTCGCGCAATTCGGCGAGCCCGTGCTCGTCGCGGGCGCGATTCGACCGCAGCCGGGGAGCTACGACATCGTCTTCGACAGCCCGACGGCGGCGGGTGCGGGAGCATACGCGTTCCGTTTCTGGGTCGACGACACGCGCCCACCCGCAGCGAAACTCGTTCAGGCCCGCGTTAGCCGCAGAGCGCCACTCCTCGTTCGCGTCTCCGACGCGGGCGCCGGCGTCGACCCGGGAACGGCAGTGGCGACGATCGACAGGAAGGCCCGGGGGGCGTCCTGGAAGAACGGCACGCTTCGGATCGCCACGAGGGGAATCGGCCCCGGCACGTACAGGCTTCGTCTCCAGATCTCGGACTACCAGGAGTCGCGCAACACGGAGAACGTGCCGCCGATCCTGCCGAACACCCGCGTGCTGAACGCCACGATCGTGATTGGGTAGCCACTTACGCGGGTGGCTTCCCGCGGGCGACGCTTCGTCTCGCTGAGACGAGGCTACGCATCGCCCCTACGACGCGGCGTTTCGCGCTCCTCGGTCGTCGGGAGCGCCTCGAGGTCGGCGTGGACGCTGCGAACGAACTCGTCGTCGTCGCTCGTCGTGATCACCGTCAACTTCGCCTTGCGCTTGTCGCGGTCGCGCAGCCGTCGCGCATCCGCGCCGGCGAAACGCTCGAACCTCGGCCACTCCGCGGCGACAACCACACCGATGCCGATCGCGAGCAGCACGATCCAGGGCCAGGTCACACGGTAAGTGTACCCCCGCTACCATCTCATCTGATGCGTCGCCTGATCCGCCTCCTTCCGGTTGCACTCGTCGCAGCGGCGCTCGCGCCAACGGCGCAGGCGCAGGTCAAGACCCTGACCTTCACCGTAGGGCCCATTTCCGTCCCCGCCTACGGCGTCGCAACAGCACCCGCTGCGGCGCCGTCACCGAAAGAGGACGGGTACGTCGTCGGGATGAAGGCCGAGATCGTGGATGCCAAGGGTGTCGTCCAGGGTCGGGACAAGGTGATGCTCCATCACATCGTCTTCGGCAAGGTCGGAACCCCTGATGCGACCTGCGGCGGGGCCGCCGAGCGCTTCTATGCGGAGGGCGAGGAGCGCCTGGCTTTCGACCTCCCGGGCGGGTACGGCTATCCCAATCTGGGCACCGACCGCTGGTACCTCCTCTACATGTTGATGAACCACAAGCCGAAGGCCCTCGACGGGTTCGTCCGCTACACGGTGGAGTACGCAACGGGTGAGCAGCTCAACCCCGTGAAGCCGATCTGGCTCGATGTGCGCAACTGCAAGGGACTCGATCCGTCCTACGACGTGCCGGGCACCGGCAAGCGATTCTCGGCCTCGGTCGAGTCGACATCGTGGGTTTCGCCCCTGAGCGGCAGGCTCGTCGCCGGCGGTGGCCATCTGCACGGCGGTGGGATCCGTCTCGACCTCGTCAACACGACCTGCGGCAAGAAGCTCTTCAGCTCCGAGCCCACCTGGGGTGGCCCCGTTCCGAAGCCGATCCTTCACGAGCCCGGGCCGACGCACATGTCACAGTTCCTCTCGACTGAGGGAGTCCCCGTTGCGGCCGGTCAGCGTCTGACCCTGAACTCGGTCTACGACAACGGCGCGCCGCACACGCGCGCAATGGGCATCTTCATCACCTATCTCGCGCCGGGCGCCGTGACGGGTTGCCAGCCAACGCCCGCGCTCACCGTCGACCGTGGCAAGCCGTCGTACCCGCCGTCGTTCTCCTTCTCACCGCCGAAGAAGCCGTCCGGCGCTCTCGTTCGCAACATCAAGTCGAGCTGGGTGTCGGACAACCGCTACCAGCACGAGCGAATCTCGATTCCCCTGGGAACCCTCTTCTCCTGGAAGTTCATCGGCACCCGCCAGCATGACGTCACGCTCGTTCGCGGGCCTGTCGGATTCTCGACACCCTGGACGCTTGCAGGCACGTACTCGCGCACGTTCAACAAGCGTGGGACGTACGAGTTCTTCTGCTCACTGCATCCCTCGCAGATGACGCAGAAGATCGTCGTCCGTTGAGCCTGAGAGGCTCCTAGGAGCCCACCCAGATCTCCATCGCGAGATCCGCGAGAGGCACGCCCCCCTCGGGCGTGACGAGCCAGGTGTCCTGCATGTAGAGGCAGTCCTCGCCGTTTGCAGCGATCACGTGCGGATGCATCGAGAGCACCATGTTCTCCTCCAGCACGACGTCCGAGCCCTCCCCCACCTTCGGGAACTCGATCATCGTCATCCCGATCGAATGCCCCGTGACGTGGCCGAGGTGGTAGCCGCGATCGCT
>JAYTJO010000112.1:0-4556 GCA_043730975.1 Thermoleophilia bacterium
CCAGGACATCATCTTCCTCGGCTGTGACAACTACTACATCGCGGAGGGCTTCGGCTGTGTGGCGGAGTTGCCCGCTGACGAGACGCCGCATCTCGTCAAGCCTCCCCTCGAGCACATCAGCGCGATCGACGAGCTCGTCGTCCCTGATCCCCTCACGGACGGGCGCATGCCCGTTGTCCTCGAGGCGACGAGGATCGTGCGCAGGGCAGTCGGCAACGAGGTGGCGATCCGAACGCCGGGAACCGGCCCCTTCGCGCTCGCGTCGTACTTCGTCGGGACGCAGGACTTCCTGATCGAGGTCGGTATGGCCAAAGCGGGTCTTTCGGAAGGCGAGCCGGAGGCGATCCACCGTGCCCTCGACCTTGCCGCCGACGCACTCATTGTCTTCGGCAAGGCATGCTTCGACGCGGGCGCCGACATCCTCCACTGCGGTGACTCGCTCGCCTCCTGCGACGTGATCTCGCCGGCGGACTACGAGGAGTGGGCGTTCCCATACGAGCGGAAGGTGCTGCAGGCGTGGAAGGCGTACGGGGCGAAGACGCTGCTGCACATCTGCGGCGATTCGCGTGCGGTGCTCGACCTGTACGCGGAGACCGGGGCCGACGTGATCGAGGTCGATCACAAGGTCGACCTCGCGCTCGCGCGCAGCATCGTCGGTGACCGCGCCAGCGTGATCGGGAACGTCGACCCGGTGACGGTTCTCCTCCAGGGAACGCCCGAGCAGGTCAGGGTGGCATCAGAAGCCTGCCTTGACGCCGGTCAGGACGGGGGCTACATCCTCGGCTCCGGCTGCGTCGTACCGCGTATCACTCCGCTCGAGAACCTGCGGGCAATGGTCGAGGCCGCTCACCGCTCCGGCCCCTCCTGAGCGTCAATGCATGAACCAGCCGCCGTCGATCTCGATCACCTGACCCGTGATGAACGATGAGGCGTCGCCGGCGAGGAAGACGGCGAGGTTGCCGATGTCGTCAGGCGTTCCTCTCCGTTTCAGGCTCTGTTGGTCGAGGATCCAGCGGGTGTACTCCTCCGGATCAGGATGGATCTTCTCGGCGTCCGTCGGGAACGCACCCGGTGAGATCGCATTCACCGTCACACCCTCAACCCCGACCTCGCGGGCGAGCGCCCGCGTGAACGAGATCACCGCTCCCTTCGACGAGACGTAGGCGAGCAGGTGGGAGAGGCCGATGAACGCGGTGATCGAGGCGACGTTCACGATCCTTCCGTGGCCGCTCGCCTGGAGGTGAGGGAACGCTGCGCGAGCGCAGAGGAAGTAGCCCTTGAGATTGACGGCGAGTACGGAATCCCACTCCTCCTCCGAGATCTCGGTCCAGGCTCGACGCGGATAGATCGCTGCATTGTTGACGAGAATGTCGAGGCTGCCGAGCTCGGCGACGACCCTTTCGGTCATCGCCGCCACGGCCACGCGATCCGTCACGTCGACGGTGACCGCGAGCGCGGTCGCACCGGCGTCCCGGATCGCCGACGCACGTGCCTCGGCAGCATCGGCATTCAGATCGGCACACACGACGGCTGCGCCGGCGGCAGCGAGCGAGGCGCAGATGCCCTCGCCCAGCCCGCCGCCGGCGCCCGTCACGATCGCGACCCGGCCGTCCAGCGAGAACGACCCGCTGCTCACCGACCCGCCCCGGAGGGCACGATCTCGCTCAACGACACTGCCCTGCCCTCGTCGGCCGAGCGGTACGCAGCCTCGACCAGCACCATCGTGCCGATCGTCGTCCGCCCCGAGATCGCCGGCTCGGCGTCCTCCTGGATCGCCCGCATCAACTGGCCCATCGTGCCCTTGAACGCCTGCGGGAACCACTGCTCGTCCCAGCTCGGACACTCCCAACTGCCTTCACGAGCACGAGTCGTCCACATCAACGTCGACGGGCTGCCGTCCGGGTAGTCAGGCCAGCCGATCGTGCCCTTGGCAATCCCTTCCGTTCCCTCGACCCGCCACTGGATGTTGTGATCGGCCCACGTGTAGCAATTGTCGAGACCGATCGCCCGCAGCCCGTTGGCGTATTCGAGGATGTAGAACGCGCTCCCGTCCTTGTGCGGGAAGTCCTGGCTCGGGTCATCCCGGACCGAGACGAAGATCCGCTCGGGGTCGCCGAACTGGAAGCGGAACGCGTCGAGGTGGTGGATCGACATGTTGAGCAACGCGATCCGGCCGTAGCCCTGGAGGAACCCCTGCCAGTGTGGCCGGGCGTTCATCACGATCTCGGCGACGATCGGCTCGCCGAGCTCGCCCGCGTCGAGAAGCGACTTGAGTGCCCGCATCGACTGGTCGTAGCGCATGTTGTGGTTGACGCCGAGCTTGATGCCAGCCTCGTCGCACAGCCGCACCATCTCGACGGCCTCGTCGAGCGTGAACGCGACAGGCTTCTGCGCGAGGATCCCCTTGATGTGCGGTCGCTTGACCGCCTCGCGGATGATCCCGAGCTGCTGGTCTGGCGGATACGCGATGTCGAGAATCTCTACTCGCTCGTCATCGAGAAGGTCCTGCCAGGTGTCGTACACCGTCCCCACGCCCCGCTCGTCCGCCGCCGCCCGCGCGTTCGCCGGAGTTCGCGAAGCGATCGCGACGACGTTGAAGCCCGCCTCGGCATAGGCCACGAGGTGGATGTCCTTCATGATGAAGCCCGCACCGATACAGCCGATTCCGTAGTCCGTCTTCGGCGGCAGGTCAGGCCCGATACGCAGATCGATTGGTCCCATGGCGATGCCTACCCGCGCACGCCGAGGTCGGCCATGATCGCGGCGGTGCCGTCGTAGGCCTTCTGGGCCCAGGCGACGATCTCGTCCGGATCCGGGGCGTACTCGAGCTCGATCGAGACGGTTCCGTCGTACCCCGTGTCGCGGATCGCCGCGAGGTACTCCTTGATCGGGGTCACGCCCATCCCGGCCGGCATGTCCCCGTGCACCTTGCCGTCACAATCCGAGAGGTGGATGTGGCCGATCAAGCCCGTCATCAGCGCGACGTCCTCGAACGAGCAGTTCGAGAGGTGGAGGTGCGAGATGTCGGCGTTCGCGCGCACAGCGGGATGGTTGATCTCCTTGACGAAGCGCACGAGATCGTGCACGTTGCTGAGCAGAGCCTCGTTGAACGGCTCGAGCTCGAGCGCGATCTCGAGGCCCTTCGAGTGAGCGTACTCGCCGGCTTCCGCCACCAGCTGCTTCGCCAGATCCCAGATAGCGGCACGCGGGAACACCTCGCCGTCCCAGTAGTACTCGCCGACGACGAGCAGCACGTTGCGGGCGCCGAGGTACGCGCCCTGATCCACATACGCCTTGATGCGGTCGAGCGTGAACCGGCGCACCGATGGGTTGAAGTCGACGATCCCGAACCCGACACAGACGACGGAGCGAATCCCGAGCCCCACCTCGTCGCAGGTGTCCTTGATCAACTTCCGGGTCGCGTCATCGATATCGAGCGGGTCCTCGAAGATGTCGTACGTGTCGAACCCGATCTCCTTCGCCTTGCGAATTCCCTCTTCGGTTCCGATCTTCGTGTCGAACCAGGTCGAGCTGATCATTCCGAGTTCCATTGCTGCCTCCTCCGTTGTGTTATTTGACGTCCGATGTCCGATGCAATCACGTCAGCGGTGTCCTCCCCTGCTCGAGCAGGATGCTCCGGAGCGTTGCTGCCAGCTCGTTCGGCATCGACGTGAACGGGCCGAGCTCGACGTCGGCGAGCGCGAGGAGATCTGCGAGCGGCATGTCCAGCGTGCTCTCGACGAACTCCCGCGCACGTGCGACGAAAGCGAGGCTCTCGTCGAGGAAGCGGCCGACGTCGTCGCCCTGGATCACGTCGTAGTGGCCGGTCAGGAGCAGCGTCGGGTCGAGCTCCTGGAGCAGCCGCACCGATGTCTCGTAGCCGGCGACATCGACGATCGGAGGCGGGTGAATGACGCGGCCCCCCGTATCGAGCAGTCCGCTCGCCAGCACCGCATCCATGACGACGGCGGTACGCGAGCGAGGCTCCCACACGCCGATGTGCCCGGGCGAGTGCCCCGGGAGCGGCAGAATTTCGACGGAGAGCTGCGGGCCGAGGCGAAACACCTCGCCGCCCTGCAGTTGCACGTCGATCGGGCGGGATCGGCCCATTGCGTTCTCGAGCCATGCAGCCGTATCGGGGTCGTAGCCGATCCCGAACGCGCCGTACCAGCCATAACGCTCGCGCATGATCAGGTCGGCATCCTCGATCCAGGGGGTGTCGAGCCTGGACGCAAAAAAGAGCGCCTCGGGCATCGCCTCGTGAATCGCCGCATTCCCTCCGAAATGATCCACATCGGCATGGCTCACGAGGACGAAGTCGACCACGGCTCCGTCGAGAGCGGGCAGGATCACGTCGGCCGGAGTCTCCTTGACACCCGTGTCGACGAGCATGCTGCGCTCGTCACGGAGGAGATACTGGGAAAACGGCCGCGGCCCGAGGATCGACTCGATCCGCGTGATCCCCGGTGCGACTTCGACAGCCTTCCACGTCATCGGCTTGAATTGACCTTTGCAATCGTTGCAATATGCTCGTACATCAGCACCTCCTGAGAACC
>JAYTJO010000113.1:0-8790 GCA_043730975.1 Thermoleophilia bacterium
GCTGACCTGAATCGAGCCGCGTGCGGTACCGCACATGCGGGGAAGGTCGCCCCACCCTGCCGATGAATCCCGGAGCCAATTGAGAACCTGGCGAGCCAGGTGGGTGCGCTGTCAGCCTCTGGCAAAGCCTCCGCCGAACACACGCTCCCTTGATGAGTCTTGGTTCACGTTGAAACTCCGGGCCACGCACAGGGTCGAGCACACGGATTCTACTGCGCATGAAGCCTCTGGTCGAACACGGCCGAGACGAGCCCTGTTTTGGGGCCAAGCGGCTACCCCTCCGCCGGGGCGGCGAAACGCCAGTCGATCTCCTGCGTCCCGTCGAGCCCG
Organism: Thermoleophilia bacterium; assembly: GCA_043730975.1. Taxonomy (GTDB): domain Bacteria; phylum Actinomycetota; class Thermoleophilia; order Gaiellales; family Gaiellaceae; genus Gaiella. The sequence goes on from JAYTJO010000113.1 coordinate 331, forward strand.
AGCTCGCGTGCAAGCCGCTCCGTGAACTCGAACTGGCGGCCGGCACTCTTCAGCTTGTTGTCGATCACCTCGGTGAAGACCGTCTCGCCGCCGAAACGGATCAGCAGCTTTGCACCGCAAGGGAGCACCGGGTGCGAGACGCCGTAGGAGTCACTTGTCAGAATCAGACCGCACGATGTGCGTTCTGCATCCCCGGCCGGTCCACGCGACGCTGCGAGGGCCGAGTACCAGCCGCCACCGGCAGCAACGGCACCTGTTGCCGCGGGGGTCGCGCTTGCATCGTCGGCCCGCCGCTCGATCACTGCGAGCGCGATCAATCCGCCGAGCAGCGCGACTGCCGCGAGCCCGAGCAGCCGCTGTGCCACCGCGGCAGGCATCTAGAGGCTTGATGTGGATTGGAAGTGCGGCTGGGGCGGTTCTGCACCAAGGAGCGTGTTCGACGCGGTCGGCGTCAAGGCTCCAGGCCTTGATGTCGACCGCGGCGGACACGATCCGCCGGGTGCAGAACCGCATCCAGATGTGCTTCTCATTCGCATCGAGCCTCTAGATGCCGGTCGCCTTCGGGGGCTCGACCACGCGGAGCCCGAGCTCTGCCAACTGAACCTCGGTGATCGTCGACGGCGCGCCGCTCATCGGATCGAGACCCGCCTGATTCTTGGGGAACGCGATCACATCGCGCAGGTTCGCTTCGCCCGCAAGCACCATCGTCATCCGGTCGATCCCGAGGGCGATGCCGCCGTGCGGAGGAGCGCCCATCGCCAGAGCGTCGAGGAGGAAGCCGAACTTCGAGCGCTGATCCTCCGGGCTCATCGCGAGGAGGTCGAAGACCCTGGCCTGAACGTCGGGCTCGTGGATCCGGAAGGACCCACCGCCGAGCTCGTTCCCGTTGACGATCAGGTCGTAGGCGGACGCGAGTGCGTTACCGGGGTCATCGGCAAACGACTCCAGCCAGTCGTCGGTCGGTCGCGTAAACGGGTGGTGGACGGCTGTCCAACGCGACTCGTCGTCGTCCCATTCGAACATCGGGAAGTCGGTCACCCAGAGGAACGTGAACGCATCCTCATCGATGAGCCCGAGGTCGGCACCGAGCTGGAGCCGAAGCGCGCCGAGCACCCGCGAGGTCATCGCGCGCGTGTCGGCGGCAAAGAGCAACGTCTCGCCCGCCGCGGGCGCAAGGGCCGTGATCTCTCTCTCCGAGAGGAACTTCGCGATTGGCGAGCGGATCTCGCCTGCTTCGTTGCGGATCACGTATGCGAGCCCCTTGGCCCCGAGCTCCTTGGCACGCTCCTCGAGCGTCGCGACTTCGGATCGAGAGAACACGCGCGGCACGCGCAGGAACCGAACAGCTTCCGCACCCGAGAAGACGCCGAACTCCGAGCCACGTGTCGCCTCGGTTACATCCTCGATCTCGAGTGCAAAACGAGTGTCGGGCTTGTCGGAGCCGTAGCGACGGTCGGCTTCCGCGTGCGTCATGTGGGGGAAGGGTCGCGGGATCTCGACCCCGAGACACTCGCGCCAGACGGCAGCGAACGTCTCTTCCATGAGCAGGAACATCTCGTCCCGATCGGGGAACGCTGTCTCCATGTCGAGCTGGGTAATCTCCTGGACACGATCGGCGCGAAGATCCTCATCGCGGAAGCAGATCGCAATCTGGTAGTAGCGGTCGAACCCGGCGATCATCAGCAGCTGCTTCAGCAGCTGTGGGCTCTGCGGCAGAGCAAAGAATGAGCCCTTGTGGAGCCTGCTCGGGACAACGAAGTCCCGCGCACCCTCAGGGGTCGACTTGTACAGCAGCGGTGTCTGGATGTCGAGGTAGCCGGCCGCTTCCATCTGGCGGCGGATGACCCCCACCATCTGCCCCCGAAGACCGATGTTGCGCTGGAGCTTCTCACGCCGGAGATCGAGCCAGCGGTAGCGGAGGCGGAGTGTTTCGTCGACATTCACCTCGTCGAGCTGGAACGGCAGCGGGGTCGATCGCGAGACGATCCGAAGCGTTGTGACCTGGATCTCGACGGCACCGGTCGGAAGGCTGGGATTGACCTGGTCAGCGGCGCGCGCGACGACCTCACCCTCGGCCTGAAGGACGAACTCGTTGCGAATCTCCTTCGCAAGCTCGGCGGCCTCCGGCGCGTGCTCGGGGTTGATCACGAGTTGCGTGATACCGGTGCGGTCACGCAGATCGACGAAGACGAGGCCGCCATGGTCGCGTCGACGCCCGACCCACCCGGCGACGGTCGTCCGCGATCCGACGTGCTCCTCGCGAAGCTCGCCGCACATTATGTCTCGCCAGCTCATCGAGACAGTCTGCCGACGACGTCGGCGTGGGCGAGCGGTTCGTCGGGTTGGCCCTGACGTCGCAGGGTCGCGCCGTCGGGTCGAACGACGACGGTGGCCGCAGCGCCGAGGCGTGCCGCCTGGGTTAGCTGCCCCTTCAACGATCGGCCCGCGAAGTCGGTGTCGGCCGCGATCCCGAGCCGGCGGAGCTCGGCCAGCCAGCGGGTCACCTCCTGCCGCGGTGCGCCCTCCTCGAGCGCGAAGAAGACAGCGATCGCAGGGACGTCCGTCATGGCGCCCGCGTCCGTCATGGCGATCAGGAGCCGTTCGAGGCCCGCGCCGAATCCAACCCCGGGGGTCGGTGGCCCCCCGATCTGCTCTACGAGCCCGTCGTAGCGTCCGCCGCCCGAGATCGTCGAGTTCTCGTTCTCCATTGGTCCGATGAACTCCCAGGTCGTGCGGGTGTAGTAGTCGAGACCCCGGACGAGCGTCGGGACGAGCGTGTAGGCGACGCCGGTTGCGTCGAGATCGGCCTGCACCCCGGCGAAATGGACAACGCATGCCTCGCACAACGATTCGCCAATCTTCGGTGCCTCGTCCAGCGCCGTTCGAACCGCCTCCGGCTTCGCGAGATAGTTGTCGAAGACACGAAGCGGGCTCGTCGCAATCTTCGCGCGGGTGTCCGCATCGAGCCGGTGCTCGTTGGCGCCAAGCCAGCCGCGAAGCGCCCCGAGGTAGGAAGGGCGACACGTGCCGCACCCGATCGAGTTCAGCTCGAGGTGATACGACGAGACGCCAAGGCGGTAGAGCAGGGTGTCGTAGAGCTGGATCAGCTCGGCGTCGATCGCCGGGTCATCTGTTCCGATCGCCTCCACGGACGCCTGCCAGTGCTCGCGATACCGGCCCTTCCCCGGTGCGCCGTAGCGATACATCGGCGCGATCGTGAACAGCTTCAGAGGCTGGGACTCGCGATGCATTCCGTGCTCGACGTAGGCACGACAGATGGGCGCGGTGCCCTCGGGACGTAGCGTCAGCGGCCGGTCGGAGCGATCCGTGAAGCTGTACATCTCCTTCTGCACGACGTCCGAGCCTTGCCCGGACGTGCGTGAGAAGAGAGCGGTGTCCTCGAACACCGGGGTCAGGATCTTCCGGTAGCCGTAGAGGGCGCACAGGCGCTCGACCTCGCCGGTCGCACGCTGCCAGAGCGGCATCTCGGCCGGAACGACGTCGTGCGTGCCCTTCGGGCGCTCGATCCTGTCGCTCATTCGGCTTTCCGGGCGGTGCGGAGGCCTGCCAGGAACGGGTTCGATTGCAATTCTGCTGCGAGCGTCGTCTCGGGGCCGTGACCGGGGTGAACGACCGTCGAGGACGGGTACGCATCGAGGAGCAAGCCGATCGATGCCTCGAGTGTCGACCAGTCGCCTCCCGGGAGGTCTGTGCGGCCGACCGACCCTGCGAACAGCACATCACCCGAGAAGAGATGGGCGTCAGCGAAGTACGCGACGTGAGCGGGCGAGTGGCCGGGAACTGCGCTCACCGCGAACACGATCCCCGCCGCCTCGAATGTCTCGTCACCATCGAGCCAGACATCTGCGGTTGCCGCCCTGATCGTGAGCCCTGGAGGCGTGAACGCGTCAGGCTCCTCGAGCAGAAGCCGTTCCCCGGCAGGCGCGTACACGGTCGCACGGGAGAGCTCTGCGAGGTCGGCGAGGCTGACGATGTGGTCGAAGTGACCGTGGGTGACGAGGATTGCAGTGCAGCGGGCGTCAACGGCGTCGAGGGCGCGCTGGATCGTTGCTGCGTCGCCGCTCGGATCGACGATGACGGCCTCGCCGGCCGTGGCCGAGGATCGCACGACGTAGGTGTTTGTCCCGATCGGGCCGAGTTCGAGCTGGTCGACGGCAAGTGACATTCAGTTTGAGTGTAAAGCCTCATTGGCGAACGCCAGAGCGACGTCGAGCGAGCCGACCCGCTGTTGGCCGCGCGAGGTTGGGATTCTGGGCTCCGGCACGATACGGTGCTCACATGCAGTCATGGAACCTCCTCGAGATAGAAGCGCCTGAGGGAATCCGATCGCCTTCGGTGCTCCACTCAGGAGATGCCCGGGCGATTGTGCTGTGCCTCGAGCCGGGACAGACGCTCGGTGATCATCGGGTGCGCGAACGCGCCTGGGTGACGGTGGTAGAAGGCGAGATCGAGGTCACCTGCGCGGATGCGGGAACGACCGCGGGTGCAGGGATGCTCGTCATGTTCGATCCGGGCGAGATCCATTCGGTCTCGAGCGCTGACGGCGCGCGGCTGCTCTTGCTCCTCGCCCCGTGGCCTGCAACGGGGCATTACGCGGACGGCGAGACCTCGCAGCAGACGGTGTGATCTCGGCGGCTAGCTCTAACCCTTGTTGAGGCGCTTCTGCTGCTGCCGCCAGACGACCCTGTCCATGAAGTAGCTGAACGGGATGAAGACCGCGAGCAGGAGGCACGTCTGGACGAACGCACCGGGGTACGTCATCTTGCCGCCGCCGAGCAACAGAACCGTTGCAAAGAAGATCGGGGCGAAGATGGCGCCGCGCTTCAATACCTTCTTCCACGAGGGCGGCTGAGCCGTACGCCCTCCGCGTCCAGCCCCCTTCCCCGCGGACGTCGTCTTCTGCGTCTTTGAGACGGTCGCCTTGCTGCCACGACCAACGGGCTTTCGCGGCTCCTCCTCCCGCTCGACAGGGCGCTCGACGCCCTCCTCGTCGACGTAGACGAGGTCGTAGTCGTGCCGTTTCTCCTTGGCGCGCCGCTTGCGCTGTTTCTGCGTGGCCATCAGGTGGAGTATGCCGTGCGGCGAAACATCACCGCGCCGCCTTCGATCACGGTGTGCACGACGTCGCCGGCGAGGTGGTAGGCGACGTGCCGCCAGTCGGGCGCTTCGAGCAGCACGATGTCCGCTGCGAACCCGGGGCTGATCCGTCCGATCCGGTCGGCCCGGTCGAGCACGTGGGCGGCGTTCACGGTGGCGGCGACGAGCGCCTCCTCCGGAGCGAGATGCAATTGCGTGCAGGCGAGCGAGAGCACGAGCGGCAGGCTGTTGCAGAATGCGCTTCCCGGGTTGAAGTCGGTGGCGAGCGCAATCAGCCCGCCGGCATCCGCGAGCGCACGCGCCGGAGGCATGGGCCGATCGAGGAACAGCGCGCTTGCCGGCAGAAGAACTCCGGTGACCTCGCTTGCGGCGAGCGCCGAGACGCCGCGGGCACCCGTTGCCTCGAGGTGATCGACAGAACGCGCGCCGAGATCGATCGCGAGCGCGATCGCGCCGGATTCCGTGAACTGATCTCCGTGCAGTCGCAATGCCAGGCCGGCTGCACTGCAAGCCTCGAGGTACCGACGTGCCTGAGCGGCGTCGAACGACCCTCTCTCGAGAAAGACATCGGCTGCCTCGGCAAGCTCAACAGCCTCCGGTAAGACCTCGACGAGCAGGAAGTCGAGGTAGGTGTCCGCGTCCGCGAACTCGGGCGGCACGGTATGCGCTCCGAGCCAGGTCGGGACGCCCCCGGCGGCACGAACGGCGCGGAGCTGGGTCAGCTCGGTGTCGTGATCGAGCCCGTATCCGGACTTCCCCTCGAACGTCGTCGTCCCGTGGGCGCGCATCTGCGAGCGGTGCCGCACCGTGATCTGCGCCAGCTCACGCTCGTCCGCGGCACGGGTCGCGCGCACCGTGGAGAGAATGCCGCCACCCGCGGCATGAAGCTCCTCGTAGGAGGCACCCCCGGCACGGAGCGAGAACTCGTCGACCCGGTCACCTCCGAAGCAGGCGTGGGTGTGGCAGTCGACGAGACCAGGGATCGCGCAGAGACCTCGACCGTCGATCTCCTCGACCCCGGCGGCGATGTGCGGGCGAAGGTCGGCCATCCTCCCCACGCTCTCGACACGACTGTCGCAACAGAGCACGTACGCATCCTCGACGACGCGAACGTCGCGAAGGCCGGCGCCGCGGAGCGGGCCCCCGCTGCCGCCCGGGGTCGCCACCTGGGCGAGGTCGCGGATCAGCAGATCGGTCACGGGTTCACGGGCTCACAGGCGGTCGCGACGACGGCGACTGCCCCTGACCCGACGCGGTTTCTGCGTCCCGTCGCACGCTCGGTAGATCGAGATCACCGTTCCGCGCGGCATCGATCGCCTCGACGTACCCCGCGTCGGCGTGGCGCATCACTCCCGTGCCCGGGTCTGCAGTGAGCACTCGCTCGAGCCGCACTCCAGCCGCAGCCGTCCCATCGGCGAGGACGACCATCCCGCTGTGGATCGAGTTGCCGATCCCGACGCCACCGCCATGGTGAACGCTGACCCACGTCGCTCCCGCGGCCGTGTTGAGCAGCGCGTTCAGGATGGGCCAATCCGCGATCGCGTCGGAGCCGTCACGCATGGCCTCGGTCTCGCGATACGGGGACGCGACGGAGCCGGAGTCGAGGTGATCGCGGCCGATCACGACGGGTGCCGAAACACGACCCGTCCGGACGAGCTCGTTGATCGCGTGGCCCGCCAGGGCACGATCGCCGTAGCCGAGCCAGCAGATTCGCGCCGGCAGGCCCTGGAACGCGACCTTCTCGGGAGCCATCGCGAGCCACCGCTGCAGGAGGATGTCGTCGGGGAAAAGCGCCTGCAGCTCACGGTCGATCGCCTCGATGTCAGCCGGATCACCAGAGAGAACAGCCCATCTGAACGGACCGATCCCGCGGCAGAAGAGGGGCCGGATATAGGCCGGGACAAAGCCCGGGTATGAGAACGCTTCGGTCAGGCCTCCTGCATGGGCCTCCCCACGGAGATTGTTGCCATAATCGAAAACATAGCACCCCATCCGGACGAAGTCGCACATCGCACGCACGTGCGTCACGATCGACTGGGACGCGAGTTCGAGATAGCGCTTCGGATCGCGCTCGCGTAGCGCCGCAGCTTCCTCGAACGGCACCTCGGCCGGCACGTAGCCCGTCAATGGATCGTGAGCTGCTGTCTGGTCGGTGACGAAGTCGAACCGCTCCGCCCGTGCGACGAGCTCCGGAAACACGTCGGCGGCGTTCCCGAGCAGAGCAACCGACAGAGGGGTGCGCGCCGCTGCAGCGGCGCGCCCGCGCGCCACTGCGTCGTCGAGCGACGCGGCCTGCTCGTCGACGTACCGGGTCGCGAGCCGCCGATCGATTGACCGCTGATCGACATCGATGCAGAGGATCGCTGCGCCCGCCATCGTCGCGGCCAGTGGCTGGGCGCCACCCATGCCGCCAAGCCCCGCCGTCAGCACGGTGCGCCCGGACAGGTCGGCCGAGCCGTAGTGCACTTCTCCCGCCGCACAGAACGTCTGGTACGTCCCCTGGAGGATCCCCTGGGTTCCAATGTAGATCCAGGAGCCTGCGGTCATCTGGCCGAACATCGTCAGCCCTTCGGACTCGAGGCGACGGAATTCATCCCACGTCGCCCACTTCGGCACGAGCAGCGAGTTCGCAATCAGGACGCGGGGCGCCCCGTCATGCGTTCGGAACACGCCCACTGGCTTGCCCGACTGCACGAGAAGCGTCTCGTCGTCACGGAGCCGCAGGAGCGTGCCGACGATGTCACGTAGTGCCTGATGCGACCGAGCCGCACGCCCGGAGCCGCCGTACACGACCAGATCCTCTGGATGCTCGGCGACCTCGGGATCGAGGTTGTTCAGGAGCATCCGTAACGGTGCCTCGGTCTGCCACGAAAGAGCGTTGAGGCTTGTGCCTCGGGGCGCTCTGATCGCAGACAGATCGCCGCAGAGCTCCTCGATCCGCTCGTCGACACTCGTCACGGCTTGGCTCTCCCGCGCCCGTTGCCCTTGCCGTCACCCGCCGCGTCCTCCGTACCGTTTCCGGAACCGGCCGTCGGGCGACCCTCGGACAGCGCAGAACCCTGGACAGGATCCCGAGCAGGATCCGCGACCGCCGCAGCTTCCCGCGCATCACGCTGCCTGATCCGCCCTCGGAACTTCCACGAGCTCCACGCCGTCGCCACGAGAAAGAACACGGCGCCTGCAGCCGTCGCACGTAACAGACTGCCGCCCGTCACCCCGGCAAGAACGACCAGGAGCACAGCCATGATCCCGTAGACGATCGCGCTGTCACGGTACGGGTGGGCCGGGACTGGCCTCTCCTCACGCTCGCGACGGGTCATCAGAAGACCTCCCCGCAGACGG
>JAYTJO010000114.1:0-2727 GCA_043730975.1 Thermoleophilia bacterium
TCGTCGTCCTGCGCGGGGCGGTGAGGGGCTGCGTCCATCTGTGTGTCAGTCAACGCGGTTCACCTCCGTCCTGCCTCCCCCCGAAGGGTGAGGCGTGGCTCCCGAACGCGGTAAATCTCTCCTGATTGGCCCGTTCTCGTCAAGTGAAGTAGAGTCTATCGTAAATCACTTGACCGAGCTACTTGACTTTTCGATACAGGGCCTCTACAGTCTCGATTACCAAGCACCGCAGTCCACGCCAGGCTACGGAGCAAGGGGCACACCGAACCGAACGGTGGCAGCAAGAAGGAGTCTCGTGCCTGGGCCGCAGAGTCACGAGCTTCAGCTGTCACACTCGGGGGAGGGAACCCCACAGAGAAACGGAAACGCCCCGGGAGCCGCAGCCAGGGGCGTTTCTGTTTTTGCGGCCAGTCCCGTTGTCCGTAGGATCGAGCGATGGACACGGATGCCCGAACGGACGGCTTCAAGCGAGGTTTCTGGGCGCTCGCTCCGCTCTGGCTCGGCGTCATTCCCTTCGGATTGGCGTTCGCGGTCACGGCCCGCGCCGCCGGTCTCTCGCTCCTCGAGACACAGGCACTCTCGGTGTTCGTCTTCGCCGGAGCGGCGCAGTTCAGTGCCGTCGGCCTGATCGCGGTCGGCGCTGCCGGTCTCGAGATCGTCCTCACGACGCTTCTCCTCAACGTGCGGCACCTGCTCTACGGGCTCTCGCTCGGCCGCGTCTTCCAGCTGACGCGGCGCGAGCGCGCGGTGGCAGCGTTCTTCCTCACCGACGAGGCGTTCGGGGTCGCTGCCGGCGCGAAGGAGCGCTCGTTCGCCTTTCTCATGGGCATCGAGCTGAGCCTCTTCATGATGTGGAACCTGGCCACGTTCTCCGGCTTTCTGCTCGGTGCGACGATTCCGGATCCCGCCGAGCTCGGCGTCGATCTCATCTTCCCGCTCGCCTTTCTTGCACTCCTCGTTCCGCTCGTCCGCACGCGGGTGGAGCTTGTCGTCGCCGTCGGCGCCGGCGCCCTTGCGTACGGGCTGCAGAAGGGCCTGCCGGGAGGGCTCCCGATCCTCATCACAGGGGTCGCCGGCAGCCTCCTCGGCGCCTTCCTCACCCGCGGGACGTTCGCCGATCCGACGATCGACCCCGACGCAGCGGCGCGGGAGGTCGCATGACGTTCTGGCTCACGCTCGCCGGAATGGTGGCAGTCACCTTCGGCTCACGCTACGCCGGGCTTGCCCGCCGCACCGATCTACCGGACTTCTGGATCAGGTTTCTCCACTTCGTGCCCATCACGGTCTTCGCGGCGCTCGTGACGCCGTCTCTCCAGGGCGACCTCGGCGAGGGCGAGATCCGCTTCCTGGCAGCGGTCGTGGCTGCGCTCGCCGCCTGGCGGACACGCCAGCTCTGGGTCGCGATCGTCGTCGGGATGGCCGTGTTCTGGCTGCTCCGGATCCCGTATTGAGCGCGGTCAACACCGGCGGGCGACGCGTACCCGACGGGCGACGCATCCGCTTCGCTCGCGCGAGCGTGTGCGTCTACGGCGGGTGCGCATGTAGGGGCTATGCGAAACGGCGCCTCGGCGCCGTGCAGCGTCGCCCGCGTCAACCCCACGCGGCAGCGACGTCAGGCGCCGGAGAGCCAGCGGCGCCGCTCGCGACCGATGGCGGCGAACTCTGCTGAGCCGAGCACTCCGCCGAGCCGATCGGCGAACGACCGCAGCAAACCGCCCGCCAGAAAGAGCCAGGCCTCTGCGTCCGGATCGCGATCGACGGGAATCGTGCCTGCGACCTGGTGCTCCCGCATCAGACCTGCAACGAAATCATGAACCTCACGAACGTGAGCGCGAACGTGTGCCTGGATCTCCTCGTCCTCGGCCGCCTCCGTGATGCCCTGGAGCCAGAGGTTCGGGAGCAGCGGATTCGCCCACGGAGACTGTTCGGCGACATCGACATCCGAAAGACCGCCGGCATCGTTCATCGCAGCGACCTTCATCTCGATCGCTGCCCGGAGCTCGCGCCAGGCCTCGTCGAGGCACGCGAACCAGAGCTCTCGCTTCGACGGGAAGTGCCGGTAGATGATCGGCTCGGACACGCACGCAGCTCGCGCGATCTCTGCGGTCGTCGAGCCGGAGTAGCTGCCGGAGCCGAACACCTCGAGTGCCGCAGCGACGATCGCGGCCCGCCGCTCGACGGCCGGGAGCCGCGCCTGCTTGACCTCGGTCATGCCGGTTCGGTCGAGACGGACTCGGGTGCCGGCCACGGACGAGCGTGGCTGCGAACGGTGACGAGCGCGGTCAGTGACCCGGCGAAGGCAATCAGCGCCGCGATGTAGAGGGAGTTGTGGAGGCCGTCCATGAATGCCTCCTGCTCCGTCGCGCCGCTCGCGAGAGCAGCGTTCGAGCCGCTGGCGAGAATCGCTCCCATCGCCGCGATCCCGAGTGCGCCGCCGACCTGTCGGAAGGTGTTGAGCATGCCGGAGCCAACCCCGGCCTTGTCCACTGGAACCGAGCTCAGGGCCGCGGCAGTCATCGGCGTCATCGTGATCGCCATTCCGAAGCCGCCAAGGATCATTCCCGGCAGGAGGGCCAGATACGACGAGTCGGGTTGGAGTTGCGCGAAGACGAGGAGGCAGAGAGCGACGAGGATCATTCCCCCGGTCATCAGCCAGCGAGAGCCGAGGCGATCTGATCTCTTGCCGGCAAACGGCGCCACGACGATGATCAGGATGGTCATCGGCAG
>JAYTJO010000115.1:0-6183 GCA_043730975.1 Thermoleophilia bacterium
GCCTGCTGCGCACGGGCACTCGTCAGCTGCGCCTTGCGCTCTGCGACCCGGGTGCGATACGTCTTCACTTCCTTGGCGATCCGCGTATCCTGCGCCGTCACGCGTTGCGTCGCTTCGAGGACATCCACGATCTCCTGGAGGCTCGTTGCACCGAGGAGCACCTCGATCGCACCGGCCGAATCGCCGTTGACATAGAGCTCCCGTAGCCGCGCACCAACACGGGCCTGCGAGGTCTTCACCCCTGCTTTCGCGCGCACGAGGTCGGCGCGCGCCGAGCTGAGCTCCTCGCTGATCTGCCCGAGCTTGTAGTTGGCGCCGTTCCAGCGCTCGGCAGCATCACCGACCTCGTCATCGAGCTGCTGGACCTGCCCCAGGATCGCCTGCGCCTGCGCGCGCTTCTCGTCGATCGAGGGGTTCGCGTCTGCCCCTACGGCAGCGACGAGCGCGGCCAGCACGCTCACGAGCGCGACAATGGGAAGCATGGTTCTGAACCTGGATTGCTGTGTGCGGATTCCCCCGCGTGAATGCGAAAACGACAATGCGACCTCCGGTACGAACGACAAGGACACGGCTGAGCGCCAAAGGGCGCTCGCCCGTCAGAGTCGGAGCGGAGGCGCGCTCCCGGGAAAGGCAGCGCACGGTGAGAGAGTCAGGAGCCTCGCAACGGGCGGCGCGCGCGCTGGCCGCACAACGGCAAGCCGAACGATGACCCGCCAGCGGAGCCTGATCAACACGATCAGACCGAACATGATCGTCAGCCCGAGGCAGAACTGACCCACCGCGGTACCGACATCGTGACCGTCGTGCGCCGCATGCATGAACAGCAACGCGAGCATCAGGCAGAAGAGGAGCACAAAGAGCGGGCCGATGAAGCGACGCCGCATGCCCTGCTCGATCGTCTGGCGAAGCCTGATCATCGGAGAGCATGGTACATGCCAGTGACGACCGAGGCCACATTTGACCTGCAATTCAAATGAAACTGGTGCACAGTGACGCTACGGATTCATGTTCATGCCGGTCATCGTCTCGCCGTCCTCCATCATGTGAGTGCCGCCGGTCGTGACCTGGCCCGAGGGCGTCGAATCCGAATCCGTGCCCGTGAAGGCCATGGCACCGAAGATCCCGAATCCGAGGAGGACAATCGCGCCAATGACGACAACGAGGGTCTGCTTGTTCATCTCTCCGCGCTCCTTGTGGTGTGAGAGTTAGGCGACATCGACGATCATCAGCAAGCCGCCTGGATCGTCTCCGTCGTTTGTCAGATGGTGGCCGATGTGGCAATGGAAGATCCACTTGCCGGGCCGATCGAAGGTGAACGCAATGTCGTAGCGTTCACCGGAGCCGACCTGGATCACGTCGGCCTTGAAGGGGGCCGCGAGCGGATGGCCATCCTTCGCGACGACGGTGAAGTCGGTGCCGTGGAGATGCATTGGATGCGAGAGCGAGCCAGCGCCAATCAGTCGGAAGAGCCCCCGCTGGCCGCGCTTCATCGTCACCGTCTCGGTGGACGGGAAGCTCCGGCCGTTGAGCGTGAAGAAGTTCGGCCGCATCCCATCCATGTCCATCGCTGGTCTCGTTGCCCCCGTCTGGGCGTTCAGGTTCCATTCCTGGATCACGATCGTCTTCTCGACGTCGTAGCCCTGCGCTTGCGTCGGCTCGATCACGAAGGCGCCGGCGAGACCGAGGCCAAGCTGGCGATCTTCCTGGACGTGAGAGTGGTAGAAGAACGTGCCACCGGAGGAGTCACGACCGGCCGGCACCGCGTCGAATTCGTAGGTGAAGGTACCTCCCGGCGCGATCGGCTCCTGAGTGATCCCCGGGACGCCGTCCATCGCGTTCGGAACGTCGATCCCGTGCCAGTGCACGGTCGTTGCGTCCGGCAGATCGTTCTTGACCAGAATTCGCACACGCTGCCCATATGGCACGCGGAGCTCCGGTCCTGCCACGACTCCGTTGTACGTCCACGCCGTAACACGGGTATCCGGGAGGATCGCCCAGCGCACCGGCTTCGCGGCAAGGTTGAACACCCACACGCCGTTTTCGACGGTGTGCGACAGAATCTGGCCCCCCCGTGCTGCGGTCGCGTCTGGCACACCCTCCATCGGTGCAGGCGCCATGTGCTCCATCATCGACGAGCCTCCGCTCATCGATGTTCCCATGTCATCCCCCGCCGTCGTTGACGAGTCGCCGGCGCGGACGACGGCGACGAGAGCGAGACCGAGCGCGAGCATCGCCACGAGCAAGCCCGCAGCCGCAAGCCAGTACGTCGATGTGTGATTCGTGTGCGCGGGTTCCTCCATCGCCATCTCCCGCCAAAGGTAAAGACGGGGCGTGAAGGTCGTGTGAATTCAGAGGCCGGGGGCGAATGTGGGCGCCGACCAAGGCGTCGACGGGCGGGTCATCTCAGCCGAGCACGGCGACCTGTGCACCCCGTCGGAGCTCGGCCACGCAGTCCGCGCAGAGCGCTCCGATTGCCTGTTCTGCCGTCCCCAGAAACCGCACCGTGTCCGGGCACGTGGCCGCGTCGAGCGAGCGGATCTCGCGCACGAAGCTCCGCGTATCGGCGTGCAAGCGATCGTGGTTCCCGAGGTCGTTCGTCACCGCCGACTGAAAGCGAAGGGCGGCGCTCGATGCGGTGGCGCACTGACCGACGGCGCGAGTCTGCGAAGGCCCGGCCTTCATGACGACTCCGGCGACCGAGAGCGCAACGAGGGTAGCGACGAACACGAGTAGAATCACGTGCGTGCTAGACCACCGGCGACTCGAGTGGTCGCTTTCACACGAGCCGCACACCGCTACCCCCAGCTCGAGTCATGACGGTGGTTCGCACAAACGCGCGAATCGGTTCGAGCAGGACGGTCGATATCGGAGGGCAACGCTGATCGTGCGCGAGGTTGCCGGTATTCGGCTAAGAACTCGAATCTAAGAGCCTTTACCGCCGACGACCTGATTCCAGGTCGCTCCACTGTCCGTGCTGCGATAGAGCGAGCCGTCGAGACCGACCACGTACGCCGTTCTCGGGTTGCTTGTCGACCAGGCGATCGGCCCGGAGCCGGCGGGCACCTGAAGCGTCTGGCGCCACCGTGCACCACCGTCACTCGAGAGCAACACGCCTGGTCCGGACGCGAGCACAATCTTCGGATCGGCGGGATTCACCGCGAGACCCATGACGGATGTCTCGATGATGGGCTTCCAGTTCTTGCCGCCGTCGCTGCTCCGGACGAGCATGCCCGTCGACAGGTCTCCCGCGAGCACACGACCGTTCGGAAGGACCGCGAGTGCCATCACGCCGGGTCCGACCTGCCGGGACACGAGCGCGAAGCTCTTGCCACCGTCCTTCGAGCGGAACAGCCCCTGTCCGGCGATAGCTGCCAGCAGGTGAGTTGGCTCGCGCGGATCGACGGCGAAACCGTGGACGTCGAGACCCGGCAAACCAGTGGGACGCACGTCTTCCCAGGTCGCCCCCCCATCAACGCTGCGCGAAAGGACACCATGACCGGCGGCCCAAACCGTGCTGGCACTCGGCTGGGCGAGAGTCATCGCATCGGTGCCGACGAGACTCGCAGCCGACCAAGTGATGCCGCCATCGCTGGAACGGAAGAGCCCCTCGTGCGTGCCGAGCTGCAGCGACCTTGCGTTGCCCGGGGAGACGAGAAGCGAGTGGTAGTCCGACGTTCTCGGCAGGCCGGAAGCGGCGCTCGTGTTGCCGGAACTCCGTCCGAACACGTAGAGAAGCGAGACGACGACGATCGCGAACACGAGCCCAACGGCAACAAAGGGTGAGCGTCGACCGTTCGCGCGCATGATGTCCGCGCCCCTCACCTGTTTCGGCCTTGTGGCATCCCGAGCACAGGCTCCGGAATGGGGGACGTCAATTCGCATCTCTCGAGCGCCCGGAGACGAAGGGCGAGGCTCAGCAGCAAGAGTGCGAGCCCGGCGACCGCCAGGTACGGCTGGATCGGCGCGAAGAACGAGAGCGCTCCGCTGACTCCGATGAGCGCGACGACGAGCTTGTTGCAGATCGGGCACCCGACCGCGAAGAAGGCGAGCAGCCCTCCACCGGTAGTTCCTCCGACGGACGAGCCGACCGGCCGCACACTGACATAGGTAGCGACGACGAGGCCGGCCATGACCGCCGTTGCCGCCCAGACGGGGTAGTTCCACCAGAGAATAGGTGTCATCCTCACATAGAACGAGTTCGGAACGATATCTGTTGGAAGCCCTGTGAGGAGCGCTGTTCCGGCGCCAACAGCTGCAGCAATGAGCCACTGACGCGGTGTGAAGGCACGGAGTTGCCGTACCGGTTCCGGGATGAACCGAGTCACCGTTCGAAACCGAGCGATGACTGGCGGTAGCCCGCGGACTTCTGCATGACGATGCTGACGGTGGGAACGGCCCCTCACCCAGCGTCCGCCGCTCCGCGGCTCCCTCGCGGCAACACCAGCCGTTTCAGGGCGAGCGCGTTGACCGCGACGAGGACGCTCGACCCCGACATCGAGATCGCTGCGATCTCCGGCCGGAGGGTCAGGCCCCACTTCGAGAACACGCCGGCCGCGATCGGGATCGCGAGCGAGTTGTAACCAATCGCCCAACCGAGATTCTGCTTCATCTTGCGGACGGTGCCGCGCCCGATCGCAATCGCAGTCGCCACGTCCAGAGGGTCGGAGCGCATCAGGACGACGTCCGCGGTCTCGATCGCAACATCGGTGCCGGCGCCGATCGCGATGCCGACGTCCGCCTGCGCGAGTGCCGGCGCGTCGTTGACGCCGTCGCCGACCATCGCCACCGCGCTCCCTCGTTGCTGCAGGTCCTTGACGACCCCCGCCTTGTCGCCGGGGAGAACGTCCGCGATCACCTCCTCGATCCCGAGCTCGCCGGCGATCTGCTCGGCCGTCTGGCGGTTGTCGCCGGTCAACATCACCGGTCGGATCTGTTGCTCCTCCAGTGCGTCGATCGCGGCAGCTGCCGTGTCGCGGGCAGCATCCGCGATCGCGATCAAAGCCACCGCCGTCCCACCCTGTGCGACATGGACGACGGTGCGCCCCTGGTCTGCCAGCTCGCGTGCCCGAGGTACGAGTTCGCCGAGCTCGATTTGCTCGCGCTCGAGCAGGCGGGCGTTCCCCACCGCGAGCCGCTTGCCGTCAACCGTCGCAAGGATGCCATGCCCCGGAACGGCCTCGAACGCCGATACCGTTGCCGTTCCGAGCCCGCGCGACTTGCCCTCGTTGATGATCGCCTGCGCGAGCGGGTGCTCGCTCTCCCCTTCAACGGCCGCGACCAGCCGCAGGATCTCGTCCTCCGAGGAACCGTCGCGGACTACGATTGCCACAACCTGCGGTTCACCACGCGTGAGCGTGCCCGTCTTGTCGAGGACGACGGTGTCGAGCTTCGCTGCCTGCTCGAGCGCGATCGCGCTCTTGAACAGGATTCCACGCTGCGCACCGAGACCCGTGCCCACCATGATCGCGGTCGGAGTGGCGAGCCCGAGCGCATCGGGGCAGGTAATCACGACGACCGTGATCGCGTAGACGAGCGCTTCCTGCGTGGAGGCGCCGACGACGAACTTCCAGACGAGGAAGGTGCCCAACCCGCCGAACAGAGCAACGAGGACGAGCCAGAATGCCGCCTTGTCGGCGAGTCGCTGCGCCGGCGCTTTCGAGTTCTGCGCCTCCTGGACGAGCTTCACGATCTGCGCGAGCGCCGTATCCGCTCCGACGGCGGTAGCGCGGGCGCGCAGGGTCCCGTTCTTGTTGATCGTGGCGCCGATTAGCATCTCACCAGGATGCTTCGACACTGGCATGCTCTCGCCGGTCACCATCGACTCGTCGACCGAGCTCTCACCCTGAACGACCTCCGCGTCGACCGCCACCTTCGCCCCGGGGCGGATCAGGAGCAGGTCGCCGACGACCACCTCGGCCGTCGGCACCTCTAGCTCGACACCGTCACGGAGCACCGTTGCCTTGGGCGGCGCAAGGTCGAGCAGCGCTCGGATCGCATCGTTCGCCCCACCGCGGGCACGCATCTCGAACCAGTGACCGAGGAGGACGAACGCGGCGAGGAACGCGACGGCCTCGTAGAACACCTCGCCCTCGATCGCGAACGTCGCGGCGACCGAGTACACCCAGCCCGTGCCGATCGCGACTGCGACGAGCACCATCATGTCGAGTGTTCTCGCACGCAGCG
>JAYTJO010000116.1:0-4500 GCA_043730975.1 Thermoleophilia bacterium
CGAGCGCGACGGACGCGACAAGCCGCTGACGCCGGTCACGCTCGACCGCGTCGAGATCGCCTAACGGTGCACTAGTGACTCGGGAGGGTGGGGTGAGGCGCGTCCCTCACTCCACCCCCCGGAGCGTTTCGGCGCCGAGCCACGACGGCCACCGTCAGCGCAGCAAGCGCGCCGCCCGTGAGGCCAAGGATCTCGTCCCCGAGGGTGTCGGTGTAGGCGGTGGCGAGCTCGTCCCCGCCTCTGATGAAGGCGAAGTACTCACCGATCTCCCAGAGAATTGCGGCTGCGGCTCCGAAGCCCGTGACGACGGCGAAGAGCACGAAGGGCCGAAGCGTCGTTCGTAGGAGAGCTGCTCCAAGAGCCCCACAAAGGAGCGCCCAGTTCACGAGGTGGTTGAGATCGTCCCACCAGACGATCGAGTCGTACAGGTCGAGCGCGTTGCCCGCCACATCGACGAGAAACGGCGCCACGAGCAGCATGTCGGCGGCATACGGATACGGCTGAGGTGACCCACGCAGTCGCCATGCGATCGGGACGATGAGGACGGCGATGGGGTAGAAGGCAAGACGCCAACCGAACCCCTTGCCGTCGAACTGATCGAGGCCGGAGAAGGCGCCGAAGGCCAGCAGGCCGACGAAGAGCGCCTTGAGTCCGAGATCGACCCAGAGGAGCGGTCGACGGTGCGTCGTCCTGGATGCCAAGCCTCGAGAGTAGACCTGCGACGACCCCCGCACAACCCCGGTTCGTCGCGGGCGGCGATAGGCTGGCTGTGTGGAGCTGAGAGCGCCCAAGGCAATGACCACGCCCAGCCCGTGCTTCTTTGTGTCAGGTGCTCCAAACCCGGCGAGCAGTGTCGCGAATGCGGCAGGGTGCGTGCGCTAGCGCTTTGCGGCTCCGTTCCGAGTACGACCGGCGGATCATCCGCTACGCCGTCCCCGCGCTCGGTGCGCTCGCGGCCGAGCCGTTGTACGTGCTCGTCGACACGGCGGTCGTCGGGCACCTCGGCCGATCCCAGCTCGCCGCGCTCGGCCTTGCGGCGACGGTGCTCTCGGTGCTCGCCATGTTCAACTTCCTTCAGTACGGGACGACGGCGCAGGTCGCGCGCGCGACGGGTGCTGGCGAGGATCTGACGGCGGCGCGCCTTGGCGCGCAGTGCCTGTGGCTCTCGCTCGCATTTGGCTGCCTTGTTGCCGCCGGGGTTGCCGTCCTCGCGGAGCCGGTCGTCGATGCGATCGGCGTCGAGGGGCAGACGGCGGAGTACGCCGTGACCTACCTTCGCATCGCGGCACTCGGTGTTCCTTCCGCGTTCCTTGCCATCGGCGGCCAGGGATTCCTCCGTGGTGTCTCGGATCTCCGAACACCGCTCGTGATCGTCATCGCCGGGAACGTCGTCAACCTCATTCTCGAGATCGTGCTCGTCTACGGCTTCGACCTCGGGATCGAAGGTTCAGCGTGGGGTACCGTCGTAGCCCAGACCGGGATGGGAATCGCGATGGCCGTCGCGATCCTGCGGCGGGTAGGGCTCGTGAATGCGGGCTTGCGGCCCGAGCTCGCACGGCGCCTTCTCTCCCTCGGCAAGTTCATCTTCATTCGCACGACCGCGCTCCTCGCCTCGTTTCTCCTCGCGGGCGTTGTCGTCGCCCGGCTCGGAGACGCTCCGCTGGCCGCGCACCAGGTTGCCTTTCAGCTGTGGATTCTCCTCGCGCTGATCCTCGACGCGATCGCGATCGCTGGCCAGATAATCGTGGGGCAGGAGCTCGGGGCAACCCGACCCGGCGCCGCGTTCTCTGCAAGCGTGCGAATGATCGGGCTTTCGGTCGTGGTCGGCGCAGGATTTGCGCTCGTCTTCCTCGGGCTCGGCGATGTGATCCCGCGGATCTTCACGTCGGACCCGGAAGTGCTCGCGCAATGCGCCCTGCTCTGGCCACTGTTCGTGGTGATGCAACCGCTGAACGGGGCAGTGTTCGCGCTCGATGGGATCCTGATCGGTGCGAGCGACGGCGCCTACCTCGCGTTGTCGATGGTGGTCGCGTTCGCCGTGTTCGTCGTCGCGCTCGCCGCCGTCTCGTGGGCGGACTGGGGCGTGCGCGGCGTCTGGGCGGCGTTGACGGTGCTCATCGTCACACGGCTCGTGTTGATGGGCGTGCGCTTCCGCCGCCGGCAGTGGCTCGTTACGGGGTTTGAGTGACGCGAGCCGGGCGCAGCCAGTTGGCCCGCACCGATACCTCCGTGAACCCTGCGCGAAGGAGGTTGCGGTACGAGTTCGACGGCAGATCGTCGCGTCGCTCGCCCGTCTCGGTCACGAGGACGTCACAGCCGATCGTACGCGCGTGGCGGATGCGCTCGGCGAGAAGCGCGCTCTGGCCACCCTTGCCGCGATGCTCGGGCAGCGTCGCCGCGAACCCGACATAGCCCACTCCTTCCGAGACGTAGAGTCCGGCGGCGGCGGCCGGGACGTCACCGTCCAACGCGAGCCAGCAGTCCCAGCCGACCCTGTAGGCGCCGGCAGCCCAATCCGCCGCGGCGTCCGGCAGGCCGTACCCCGTTGCGACGATCCGACCGAACGCCTCCGCCTCGGCTGCACCGACGCGTACGAGTTTGAGCGAGGTTGGCCGCTCGGGAACGTCCTCGAGGCCGCGCCGAAACGACATCCAGCCCCATCCCGGCTCGAGACCACGGGTACGCAACCAGTCCACGAGCTCGCCAGGTTGTGCTCCCGGTGCGACGGCGACGTAGCAGGTCACATCGTCGCCGATCACAGCGAGAGCCGCATCAAGGGCCTCTTCGGTCGCCGGCTCGTTGATACCAAGGCCGACGATCTGATTCAGCATCGGACTGAGCGGCGCTACATCTGCCCGGAGGACGGTGACACCGCCAAGCTCGATTGCCTCGGGGTAGAGGCATCGATACGCCGCCACGTTGGCGCGCTCCTCGCGTTTCATCATGAATCGGACTGTATCTCGCTAACCCTTGTCGTCGACCCGGCTTCGCGCCGCTTGCGCCAGTAGCGCTCGAGCCCGAGATAGCACTGGTCGTAGGGAGCGGCGTGGTCGTAGGCCTCGACCTCGTCGGGGTCGGAGGCGATGCAGTCTGCCCGGCCAGCAGCGACGAACGTCGCCTCGTCCATGCCGTGAGCGACACGCTCGCTCCAGGTGTGGAGCGTCTCACGCATTCGGGCGAGGTGCTCCGACACATCCTCGAAGACACCGAAGTGCGTCAGTGCGAGGCGAGTGGGGGCACGACGTTCGGTCTCCCGGAGCGTTTCGTCCCACGCCTCGAGGTCTACCTCTGGCGGAGGCGTCGGAGCAAGGACGAAGCTCGCCGGCGCGATCCGGACGCCGAGCGAGTCGCCTGCGTACAGGGTGCCGTCCTCGTGCAGCATTGAGACGTGGTGGTTTGCGTGCCCTTTGCTCGGGAAGCACTCGAGCCCTACCACGCGGTCGCCCACGATCCGGATGTTCTGCTCGGGCACGGGAACGAGTTCACCCCAGAGGCCGTCGAACGACTCGCCGTAGAGCCGGCGGGCGCTTGCCTCGAGCCGGGTCGGGTCAATCAGGTGCGGCGCTCCGACAGTCGAGATGTGAGCCTGGAGGGAGGGGTGCTCCCGGACGAGCGCGCCCGCGGCCCCGGCGTGGTCGAAGTGGATGTGGGACAGCAGGAGATGCCGGATCTCGCCGAGCTCGTGGCCACGCTCGGCGAGTCCGGCTCGCAACGCCGGCAAAGCGGTCGTCGGGCCGCAGTCGAACAGGGCGAGGCCGTCATCGGTCTCGACGAGGTAGCAGCCGACGCTGCGACGATTGCCCTGGTGCAGGAGGTCGATCGGGACGGGTGGCGTCACGTCGTGAACGTATCCGACGCCGTCAGCGCCCGTCGGCGTGTGTGCGATGCCCAGCGGGCGACGCATCCGCTTCGCTCGCGGAGCGTGTGCGTCGCCCCTACGCCGGATGAGCTCCGACAGGAACGAGCGCCTGCGCGAGATCCTCGACGAGATCGTTGGCCGACTCGATCCCCGCTGACAGCCGAACGAGGTTGCGCGGCGAGGCGAACGGGCCGTCGGCGGTAGCCGCATGCGTCATCCGGAAGGGATGCTCGATCAGGCTCTCGACCCCTCCGAGGCTCTCGGCGAGCGTCCACACGTTCGTGCGGGCAACCATCGCGACCGCCTCCTCCTCCGACTCGAGCAGGAAGGAGACCATCCCACCGAAGTCGCGCATCTGGCGCGCGGCGAGCTCGTGCCCGGGATGATCAGGGAGCCCCGGATAGAGCACGTCGGTCACCGCCGGATGATCCTGGAGGAACGCGACGACGGCGCGCGCGTTCTCGCAGTGCTGACGCATCCGCACGGCGAGGGTCTTGATCCCGCGCAGGACGAGCCAGGCGTCGAATGGCCCGGGCACGGCGCCGAGCGACTTCTGCAGGAAGCGCAGGCGCTCGGAGATCGTGGGGTCGTTCGTGGCGGCGAACCCGCCGACGACGTCGGAATGCCCGCCGAGGTACTTG
>JAYTJO010000117.1:0-5731 GCA_043730975.1 Thermoleophilia bacterium
GTCAAGACCAACCTGCGACCGCAGAACGCCTTCAGGGCACCGGGGGTGATGGAGGGCACGACGGCGTTCGAGCAGGCGATCGACGAGCTCGCGGTCGCACTCGACATGGATCCACTCGAGCTTCGTCGGCGCAATCACGCCGACGTCGATCAGGTGAGTGGACTGCCGTACTCGAGCAAGCAGCTTCTTGCCTGCTACGACCGTGCGGCCGAGCTCGCTGGCTGGGCAACACGCGACGAGCTCCGGGAACCGCAGCCCGACGGCCTGCTCCGCGGCATGGGTTGTGCCACGCAGATCTGGTGGGGCGGAGGCGGGCCTCCCTCACACGCGACCGTGCGCCTCGATGCCGAGGGGAACGCGACCGTTATCACCGGAATCCAGGACATCGGTACTGGAACTCTCACGAGCGCACAGATCGTTGCCGCAGAGGAGCTCGGGCTACCCCTTTCGCACGTGCGCGTCGTTGGAGGCGATACCGCCCCGAACGTGTACGGGCCTGTCTCCGGAGGCTCGCAGACGACGCCCTCGGTGATGCCCGCCGTACGCTCGGCGGCCGCGAAGGTGCGAAAGACGCTGCTCCAGCTCGCCGGTGACGTCTTCGAGATCTCCGTCGCCGATCTCGAGATTCGTGACGGGCGCATCCGCTCGAGTGACGGCGCGATCGACGCGGAGGTGACCGAGGTGACCGAGAAGCTCGGGAACGCGACGATCGACGGCTCTGGCTCGCGTGGC
Organism: Thermoleophilia bacterium; assembly: GCA_043730975.1. Lineage (GTDB taxonomy): Bacteria > Actinomycetota > Thermoleophilia > Gaiellales > Gaiellaceae > Gaiella. The sequence continues at coordinate 733 of JAYTJO010000117.1, forward strand.
CCAAACCCGGACGGCTTCGTCGTCCACACGTTCGGCTGCCAGATCGCGCAGGTCGCGGTCGACGCCGCGCTCGGTGAGGTTCGGGTGGAGCGGATCGTCGCCGTCCACGACGTCGGGCGGATCGTCAATCCTTTGACGGCTTCGAGCCAGGTCGAGGGGGGCGTGCTGCAGGGGATGGCGTTCGCGCTCTCCGAGGAGCTCGTCGTCGACCCGACGACGGGTGTTCCCGTCAACGCGCACCTCGACGACTACAAGATCCCGACGATCGCGGACGTACCCGAGATCATCATCGACTACCCGCACATCCCCGATGCGAACCTGCCGACGACGGGCACCAAGGGCCTCGGCGAGCCGCCCATCATCCCGACCGCCGCGGCAATCGCGAACGCGTTCGCCCATGCGACCGGTCGGCGTGCTGCGGCGCTGCCACTGACGCGCGACCGCGTGCTGGAGGCGTTGGCATGATCGCAGCGACAGCGGTGACAGGCGTAGAGGCGACGCGAAGCGTCGACCTGTCTCCTGGGTTGGGGCTCCGAGCGTGACCGTGTACGCTCGGCCCACCTCGGCCGACGAGGCGCTCGACCTACTCCTCCGGGACGGTGCGGCCGTGCTCGCGGGCGGCACCGATCTCGCCGGGCAGATCGACCGCGGCATCACCGCACCCACGCTGCTCGTCGACCTGCAGGACGCTGGCCTCGGCGGCACCACGCCGGACGGCAACGGCCTCCGCATCGGCGCCACGACGACCCTGTCCGACCTCGCGAGCGACGACCTCCTTGCCCCATACGTCGCCGTCACGACCGCGGCAGGTCTCGCCGCCTCGCCGCTTCTCCGCAATCAGGGCACCGTTGGCGGCAACCTCTGTCAGCACACCCGCTGCTGGTACTACCGCGGGGAGGAGTGGAACTGCTGGCTCGGCGGCGGCGACACGTGCTTCGCCCAGATCGGCGACCATCGCAAACACAACCTCGAGGAGGGCGACTGCATCTCGGCGCATCCGTCGGATCTCGCACCGGCGCTTGCCGTGTGCGGCGCAACCATTGTCGTGCGGGCGCTCGAGAGCGAGCGGGAGATCCCGCTCCTCGACCTCTATCGCCGTCCGACGGACGACAACCGGTCACTTGTCACGCTAGCGCGCGGCGAGCTCGTCGTCGCGGTGCGGCTCCCCGCGCCGCCCGACGCGTCGGTGTACCTCCGCACGGGAGAACGGCAGGCCTTCTCGTTCCCGCTCGTCTCGGTCGCGGCGGCGCGGCACGGCGAGCCTTTGACGATCGCTGCAGCGGGTGTCGCCAACACCCCACGCATGCTCGACCCCGCCGATCCGCTCGCTGGTCTTCCGGGTCACCCGCAGAGCGCCTGGAAGCGGAAGGTGCTCGCGACCCTGGTGGAGCGGGCAGCGGCGGTCATATCCCCGGCCTAGAGGCTTGATGCGCATTAGAAGCACGTCTGGATGCGGCCCTGCACGCTGCGGATCGCGTCCGCCGAGGACGACATCAAGGCAACCAGCCTTGACGACGTCCTCGTCGAACACGCTCCTTGGTGCAGAACCGCCCCACCCGCACTCCTACTACGCATCAAGCCTCTGGGACGCGGCGCGGAACCCGGGGGACAGGCTGAAGCCTGTCACCGCGAGGATGTCCGCGATGTGGACGAGCTGCCGGGCCGGGCGGGCGACGCGCTCCGACTCCTGGCGGTCGTCGATCTCGCCGATTCCCTCCCACACCTCGGCGGCGACCGAGAGCGCCCGACGGATCAGGTCGGCGTCGGGAACGCCGTCGACGTTCGCCTCGTGTGCGGCGTTGAGTGCGAGGCCGAGCCCCCCCGCGCGGTCGGGCTGGCGCATCCAGAGGAGCGGCACGGTCATCGAAATGTACTGGTGGATCCGAGCGAGAGGAAGCGAATGGGTGATTGACGTGAGGCCCCTTGGTGCGGTGAGTGTCGGCAATGGCTCGCCGTCCCGGATCGCGAGCGCCGTTCCACCCAACATGCCGCAGATCTCCGACTCGTCGAACCCGGAACAGCGCGCGGCACGGAGCGCGAGCAGCAGCTGGTTCGGGCCCCGTCCGTAGGGATAGTCGGTCGCGAACAGGATCTGCTGCGGCGCCACCTGGCGCATCAGGTCGAGCAGGTCGATCACCCCCCACAGTGACGTGTCGAAGAAGACGCCGGGGACATGGCCGAAATGGTGTGCGAGACCGCCAAGGTCTGCGATGCCGGCGTGCGCAATGATCAGTCGAACGTCGGCGTAGCGGTCAACGAGCGACGCCAGGTGATCGCCGATCGGAGGCAGACCGCGGCCACCGTGGATCAGGATCGGCACGTCGCGCTCGACCGCCAGCGCGAAGACTCCGTCCAGGCGCTCGTCGCCGACGGAGAACTTCTGTGCGCGTGGGTGAAGCTTGATCCCGCGGGCGCCAAGGTCGAGGCAGCGAATCGCCTCCTCGATCGGCCGTTCTTCGAGGTCGAGGCGCACGAAGGGGACGATCCGATCGGGATGCTCTGCCGCGTAGGCAAGCGTGCGGTCGTTGGCCGCAGTGAACGCCGGTTCACGATCCGGCTCGTCGAGGCAGAACGTGAACGAGCCCGCGATGCCGAGGTGGTCGAACATCCCGAGCATCTCGTCGGGCCGTCCCTGCATCCCGTCGATGTCATCCCCGAGATGCGTATGCGCGTCGAAGAGCACGGCACCCTCGGGGACATCGGCGCGGACACGCTGCGCGACTTCCTCGAGGATCAGGTGTGCGCGGGAGAGAGCATCCACGGCTTCGAGTCTACGGGAGGGCTCGGCGCCCGACCGACATGCTCGAAGAGCGCGGCGTCAGGTACCGATCCGACCCGGGCAAGCCGGTAGCTCGCGTCGATCGCCACCGACGGCGTTCACGCAGCAGGACTCAGCGTGGCCAACTTGTCGCCCAGGTAGGCGAGGTACGGCTGCGGATCGATCACGTCCGACCCGGTCAGGCGCGCGAGCGTCTCCTTCGGCGTCAGCTTCCGGCCCCAGGCGTACAGGTTGTCCCGCAGCCAGTCGGAGAGCGGGAGGAGCTCACCGGCGGCCATCTGGTCGTCGAGATCTGGCAGCGCCTCACGCACCTTCGCCCAGATCTGCAGCGACACGACGTTGCCGAGCGCGTACGTCGGGAAGTAGCCGATCCCACCTCCCGACCAGTGCACGTCCTGGAGCACGCCGTCGGTGTCCGACGGCACGTCGATGCCGAGGAACTCCTGCATCCGCGCGTTCCAGATCTCCGGCAGTTCCTCCAGAGCGACCGTTCCGGCGATCAGCTCCTGCTCCAGCTCGAAACGGAGGATGATGTGGAGGGAGTAGGTCGTCTCGTCGGCGTCGACGCGGATCAAACCCGGCTCGGCGCGGTTGATCGCGCGCACGAAGGTGTCGAGATCAACGTTGCCGATCTGCTTCGGGAACGTCTCCTGTAATGGTTCGTACCAATGCGCCCAGAACGGACGGCAACGTCCCACGAGGTTCTCCCAGGTCCGACTCTGCGACTCGTTGATCGCGAGCGACGGGGCTCCGCCGAGCGGCGTTCGCATGAGCGCGTCCGCGATTCCGTGGGCGTAGAGGCCGTGACCGGCCTCGTGCAGCGTCGACCAGACCGATTCGAGGTCGTCGGGTCGGTAGCGCGTCGTCAGACGCACGTCGCGGTTCGAGAACGAGGTGCAGAAGGGGTGCGCGGTCGGGTCGAGGCGCCAGGCGCCTTCCTCGAACCCGAGGGTTGCGACGACGCGCTCGGCGAACTGGCGCTGGAGCTCCGGGTCGAAGTCGCCATGAAGGAAGGACGCTTCGACCTCCGGGGCAGTGCGGACGAGCTCCGTCAGCGCGGGGCGGAGGACGGCGAACACCTCGCGCACCTCGGTTGTCGTCATCCCGGGCTCGTAGTCGTCGAGCAGCGCCGTGTACGGATGGTCGGCGGGCTCGAAGCACGCGATGTAGCGCCGCTTCAGCTCGACGTTGGTGCGGAGGTAGGGCAGGAAGGAAGCGAAGTCGTCGTTCTGGCGTGCCTCGACCCACGCGTGGTGCCCGCTCGCCGCAGCGCGCGTCATCTCGACGCGCAGCTCGGTTGGTACCCGGCGGGCCTTCTCCCAGTCGCGCCGCGTGACCCGGATCAGGCTTGCGTCGTCGGAGTCGTATGGCAGCGAGTCCTCGAGCGGGGTGAGCCGGTCGAGGAGTCGCCCGACCTCGGCGTCGGTGAAGCGATCGTGGATGATCCGGCCGAGCGTTGCGAGCGAGTCGGCGCGCGAAGGCGTGCCGAGCGGCGGCATCGACACACGCTGCTCCCAGCCGAGCACGCCAGCGGCGCGACCGAGATCCGAGATCTCTGCGAGCCGCTCCCGGAGTGTCGCGAGGTCGTCCATTTGCGGGAACCTACCGAAGCCGGGAGCCAGGGCGCTCGCATAGGATTTCCCCCATGACCGACATCCTGATCATCGGCGACACATTCCGGTCGCCGGAGCTGCGCAACGAGATCCCCCTCGGTGTTCCCGATCCGTTCGTCTATCTCGAGCACGGCGGGACACGCCATGTCTACATCGGGTCGATGGAGGTGCCGCGCATCCGCGGCCTAGGCCTCGATCTCACGGTGCATCCACTGGAGGAGATCGGGATCGACGAGCTTCGTGCCCAGGGTCTCGGCTACTACGAGATCGATCTCGAGTGGGTCGCCCGTTCGTGCGTCCACGCTGGGCTGACGGGCGCACTCGTGCCGCATACGTTCCCGGCCGGCCACCTCGATCGCGTGCGGCAGGCCGGGATCGATTTGACCGTCGACCAGCCAACCTTCGACGCTCGTCGCCGCGTCAAGACCGCCGCTCAGCTCGCGGGGATTCGTCGCGCACAGCGCGCCGCCGAGGCCGGCCTCACGACCGGCGCTGCGCTCATGCGCAGCGCAACGAACAACGAGGGCATGCTCTGGCTCGACGGCGAGGTCCTCACGGTCGAGCGTGTCAAGCAGGCGATGGGAATGACGTTTGCCGAGCACGGCTG
>JAYTJO010000118.1:0-3100 GCA_043730975.1 Thermoleophilia bacterium
TCTGCACTGCGTTCTCTCGTCCTTCGACGGAACCCACGATGATGTCGTCATCGCCGCTGACCCGAAGGATCACCCGACGCGTATCGGCGGCACCGAAGCCATGTGACGACGTGGCGGGCATCGCCGGGTCGTCATCGAGGCTCGGAAGCGACGGGAGAACGCCGGCGGCCGACGTGCTGCCGTAGCCGGAGTCTCGGTTCCCGAAGATGTCCATCCAGTTCCTCCTCGTCGCAGGGCTTCACCGTGGATATCGGCGGGCCGTCGTCGCCGCGCTCTCCCTCGATCGAGGGGCCGAGTTCACCGGGCCGTGGCCGTGGCCGTCGCGATCGCTATCGCGACGAGACCCACAGTGCCGGCGACGACAAAGGCCAGGCCCGTGCCGCCGATCTCGACGAGCGTGCCGGAGAGGAGTGAACCGAGCGGAGCCAGGCCGACAAACGCGAACAGGTACAGGGCCACGAGCCTGCCCCGAAGATGGTCGGGCGCGGCGAGCTGGACGAGAGCGTTTGCGTTGGCTGCGAAGAGCGTGAACGCAGCGCCGATTCCGAACAGGACGACGCCAGCCAGCCGAGCCTCGTGGACGGGGGCGAGGGCGAAGAGAAGAACGCTGAAAGCGAATGCGCCTGCCCGGAACGCCCCGAAGGTCGCCTGCCGCGACGAGGCAGTGGCGATCGCACCCACAAACGCGCCGAGGCCGAAGGCTGCCGAGAGGAGACCGAACGCGCGCGCGTCGACCCGGAGCGTGTCGGCGGCAAGGAGTGGCACGAGCGTGTTGAAGTTGAACCCGACGAGTCCGACGCAGGTAACGACGACGAGCACAGCTCGTACCTGCCGGTCGCGCCACGCGAAGGACAGTCCCTCCCGCGTGCCCGCAAGGACGGTGGTTGCGCGGTTGTGCTCTACCGGATAGAGCTCGCTCTCGCGCATCGCGAGCAAGGCCGCGAGGACGGCGACGAAGCTGAGCGTATTGACGAGGAAGCAGACGCCGACACCCGCCGCGGCGATCAGCACGCCGGCGATCGCCGGGCCGATCACACGGGAGGCGTTGAGCAACCCCGAGTTGAGGGCCACGGCGTTCGGCAACTCGCGCGGACCGACCATCTCGAACGTCAGCACCTGCCGAGCCGGCGCATCGAGTACGAGCGTGACGCCGCCGAGTGTCGCGAGGGCGAAGACGATCGGGAGTGTCGCGGTTCCCGTGAGGGTCACGACTGCGAGGGCCGCGGACGTGATCATCGCCGCCACCTGCGTCCAGACGACGAGCCGTCGCGTATCGAGCCGGTCGACGATCGAGCCGGCGAAGAGGCCGAACAGCGTGTATGGCGCGAAGCGGCAGAAGAGCAGCATTGCGACTGCAAGCGGCGAGCGGGAGAGGGAGAGCACGAGCCACGCGAGCGCCACGTTCTGCATCCACGACCCGGCAAGTGAGACGATCTGGCCGGCGAAGAAGAGCCGGTAGTTGTGGTGGCGTCGGAGGCTGCGGAAGGTTCTCGTCTGCAGAGCGAGCCCGACGGTGCTCATCGGCTCTCCCCCAGCAGTTCCCGGAGCGGCTCGACGGCCGCCGCCACGGCCTCCAGGGCCGCGGGATCGAGCGCGCCGAGCCGCTCGGCGAGCCACGCCGTGCGGCGTTCGCGCACCGACCGGAGGACGCGCTCACCCTCCGGCGTCAACTCGAGGCCGACGCGTCGGCGATCGGTGGTCGACCGAACCCGTACCAGAAGCCCCAAGCGCTCGAGCCGGTCGATGTGGCCCGAAAGTGCGGGAGGAGAGATCCCCTCCATCTCGGCGAGCGCACGCAGGGTCAGGCCCGGGCTCCCCTTGACGAGCCAGAGCAGCGTCGCCTGCCGGCCCGTGATTCCGAACTGCTCGGTCTCGCGGCGCAGTTCCCGCGTCAGGCGAAGCAGTACTGGCCGGAGCTCGTTCGCAATAGCCAGAGGCGTTTCGGTAGCTCGATTAATCATTAGTATAGTTAACTATACCACTCATCAGATCGGTACGGGGCGGTGCCCCTTGAACAGTCCGACGGCCTGCGTATGATCGGGTGGAGATGCGCACGCTCCCTGTCATGGCAGTTGTTGTCGCGGCCATCGCTGCCGGAATCACCGGGGCGGCAGGTGGCGCGTCGTCCGCGGTTCGCTGCAACCTCTGGGCGGCTCCCTATGGCGTCGACACGAACGCGGGCACGCAGGCTGCCCCGTTCCTCACGCTGACCAAGCTCGCGGGGACGCTCGCGCCGGGGCAGACAGGCTGTCTCCCAGCCGGCACGTCGTTTGCCACGCGCGAAGTGATCACGGCCGCGGGTACCGCGACCGGGCGCGTCACGATTACGACGGCCCCGGGAGGTGCGCGAGCGACCCTCGCGGACGGCATCGAGACGACGCAGGCGACGCGATATTTGACCCTGACGAACCTCGCGATTTCCGCAGTCGACAACTCGCCCAGCAGGAGTGCACCTGGCACCGTGATCCTCCGAGGCTTCTCCACTGCGTTGACGCGGTCGGACGTCGGCCCGGGCAACCTGAAGGAGGCTCCCCGCTCTTGCGTCGTGCTCGACCATGCTGGCGCCGCGGTCATCGACGGCAACGTCTTGCACGAGTGCAGCGGTGTTTCACCAGGGCTCTACGGAGCGGGTGTTCTCGCGTCGACGTCGGTTCGAGCGCGAATCACCGACAACGTGATCTTCGGAATCGCAGGGGGTGATGCACTCGCCTTCTCGCCGAACGCGCAGGTCTCGACTGCCCGCCGCAATCTGCTGGTCGACAACCTCGGTGGCATCTATTTCGGCGGCGGGCCGAAGGTCGCGGCGCGGGACAACCGCATCGAGCAGAATGTGATCACGCGTGACAGCCGATTCGATGTGCACAGCGCGTATGCTCCGAACACGCCGGTGGGAACGGGCAACCTCGTCGCTCGAAACTGCTTTTGGAGCCCGGGTGCCGTGACGGCGTCTGGAGCCGGCTTCAAGATGGTCGCGAACCGCAAGGTAAACCCCCGTGTCGTAAAGGGGCAGGGCACGTACCGGCTCGCGCCGACGAGCCCGTGCCGGGCCTATCGGCCGCTGCCGTAGAGCACAGGAACGCCTGCATTCGAGCCTGAATGG
>JAYTJO010000119.1:0-3581 GCA_043730975.1 Thermoleophilia bacterium
ACCCACTTGACGCTCTTGTAGCCGTACATCTGCGGCATCACGAGCCGCACCGGTGCACCGTGCGGCCGCGAGATCGGCCCGCCGTCCATCTCGTAGGCGAGCATCACGTCGGGGAGCAGGGCTTGCTGCAGCGTGAGCGAGTCCTCGTACGGATTCTCGGCGGAGACGAAGTTGAGGGCGGCGACGTTACCCTGCGCGCCCGCGCGCTCGAGGAGGTCGGCAATCCGGACGCCCGCCCAGCGGACATCGGAGACGGACCAGCCCGTGACGCAGTGGAAGTCCGAGATCTGGTCGGCCCGCGGCATCGCCTTCAGGTCCGCCAGCGAGTAGCTCGTCGGCTTGCCGACGAGACCGGTGACGTCGAGGCGGTAGGTCGCCGGGTCGAAGGTCGGCATCGAGTCGCCTACGGTGTAGATGCGCCACCCCGACGTCGGAACGATGTTCGAGACGGATTTCGGCACCGCACGATCGAGCAGCCCCGTCGCATCCTTCGCAAGGAAGAGCCCCGCAGCGCCGAGCCCCAGGATCCCGAGGAAGCCTGCGCGCCCGATGGTTCGATCTTTCATACGATCAAGTTGTAGCGCGCGAACCTTACGGCGGCCTTACGGGCGGGTGAACCGCGCGTTGCGCCTATCCTGCCGAGGCGATGCGCGTCTATCTCTGTCGACATGCCCACGCCCCCTCCGGCGAGCCGGACGAGCTTCGCGAGCTCTCTGCCGTAGGGCTCGAGCAGGCCCGTGCGCTCGGCGAGAGCCTCGCCGCCCGTGACGAAGCGCCCCATGCCATACTCTCGAGCCCACTCCTCCGCGCCCGACAGACCGCGGGGGAGATCGGGCGCGCCGTGGGAGTACCGGTGCAGGTCGACGAGGAGCTCGCGCCCGGCGCCACGATCGACTCCCTGATGCGCGCGATCGACGGCGAGCAGGGGCCCGTTGCGGTGGTCGGCCATCAGCCCGACTGCTCGGAGATCGCGTATGCCGTGATCGGGCGCGACCCCGGGTTCCCGGTGGCCGGCATGGTCGTGCTGGAGCTCACTACGTGAGCGCCCTCGAGGTACGCGAGCTCCGCAAGAGCTACGGCGCGAACGAGGCAGTTGCGGGGATCAGCTTCACGGTCGAGGAGGGAGAGGTCTTTGGCCTCCTCGGCCCAAATGGGGCCGGCAAGACGACGACGGTGGAGATTCTCGAGGGGTACCGCAAGCGCGACAGCGGTGAGGTGACGGTGCTCGGTGTGGATCCGGAGCATGGCGGCCGGGCGCTTCGCGAGCGGATCGGGGTCGTGCTCCAGGCATCAGAGCTGCCGGCCGCGTTGACCGTTCGCGAGGTGCACCAGATGTTCGCCGGTTACTATGCGCACCCGCGCGGCATCGACGAGGTGATCAGTCTCGTCGGCCTCGAGGAGAAGTCGGGTGCACGGGTCAAGACCCTGTCGGGAGGGCAGAAGCGCCGGCTCGACCTCGGCGTCGCTCTCGTCGGCGACCCGGAGCTCCTCTTCCTCGACGAGCCGACGACCGGCTTCGACCCGGCAGCCCGCCGGACGGCGTGGGAGCTCGTCCGCTCGCTCCGCGCTCTCGGCAAGACGATCCTGCTGACGACGCACTACCTCGACGAGGCGCAGCAGCTTGCCGATCGAGTGGCAGTGATCCGCGACGGGCGGATCGTCAAGCAAGGCTCGCCGGCCGAGCTGATCGGGGTCGCCCCGAAAGTCGAGATCCGCTACCGCGAGGATGGCCGGGACGTCGTGATCGAGACCGAGGAGCCGACCCGGATGCTCGCGGAGCTGACCGGCACGGCGGCTGCCGCCGGCCGGGAGCTCGAGGCGCTCGAGGTCGTGCGTCCCTCGCTCGAGGACGTCTACCTCGACCTGATCGACAACGGCGACCCGGACGGCGACGGGCTGGCGTGAGGCTCTTCCTCCACGAACTGCGGAACCAGCAGCGCCTGTTCTGGCGCAACCGCGAGTCGGCGGTGTTCGTCTTCATCTTCCCACCGATGCTGTACCTGCTGCTCGGGGCGGTGTACACGGGCAACTCCGAGGGTTTCAGGCTTGCCGACGTACTGCTCGTCGGGCTGATCGGGTACGGCTGCGCGAACACCGCGTTCGCCGGGCTCGCGATCACGCTCGTGATCCGCCGCGAGAGTGGCGTCTTGAAGCGGATTCGGGCGACGCCGCTGCCCACGGTGACGTATCTGGCGGGTGTCCTGTGCTCGACGCTGGCGGTGTTCGTGCTCCAGATGCTGTTGACGATCGCGCTCGGCCTGACGCTCTATGGGGCGACAGGTCCCCAGAACTGGAGCGGGATGATCCCGACCGTGCTCGTCGGCGTCGCATGCTTTGCGGGTATGGGATTCGGGGTTACGGCGTTGATCCGGTCGTCCGAGGGAGCGTCCGCCGTGGTCAACCTGATCGTGCTGCCGATGGCGTTCCTGTCCGGCTCGTTCGGGCCGACGCGCAACTACCCCGAGGTGCTGCAGTGGATTGCGGACGTGCTGCCGCTGACCTACCTGATCGACCTGATGTACGACGTGTACTTGCGTGGAGGCTCGTTCTTCGGGCACCCGAAGGAGATCGCGATCCTGCTGGCCTGGGGACTCGCTGGTGTCGTCGTTGCCTGGCGCCGCTTCGGCTGGGAGCCACGGGAGCGATAGATCCAACTACGGGATGTTGTACATCTCGTATCGAGATGATATACATCAACCATGTCTGATCAGCCTTTCGGCGCGGCCGGTGCCGACGCGTTGCTCGAGTCCCTTGGAGAGCAACTTGCTGCCGTCGGTGCTCGGTTCGATCTCGTCGTGATCGGCGGCAGCGCGCTCCTCGCTCTGGGACTCGTCGACCGGGCAACGCGGGACGTCGATGTTCTCGCAATCCTGAGCGGGGAGACACTTGCGGTCGCGGATCCTCTACCGCCGGAGCTCGCACGCGCGAGCGAGCGGGTCGCGCGCGACTTCAGCCTTCCGTCCGACTGGCTCAACCCCGGGCCCACCGAGCTTCTTCGGTTCGGCCTCCCGGATGGATTTCTCGCACGGATCGAGACCCGCACCTACGGAGACGCGCTGACGATCCGCTACGCGAGCCGTCTCGACCAGATCCACTTCAAGCTCTACGCAATGGTCGACCAGGGTGCCGGCCGACACGAGACCGACCTGCGCGCGATGACCCCGTCGGTGGCAGAGCTTCTTGCAGCTGCGCGCTGGGCACGAACGCACGATCCCTCGGACGGCTTTCGGCAGGAGCTGAACGCTGCTCTTGTGCACCTTGGACTGGGCGATGTCGATCTCGACGTTTAGAGACCGGATTCAGCCGGCTCTCGTCGAGTTTGCCTGGAGCCAATGGGCTCAGATGGGTGTGCTCTCGAGGGCCGACCGCAGCGACGGGTGGGCGCAGGATCCCGAGGCGCTTCTCGTCTTCACGCTCCGCGTCGGACGGCGCGATCCTCGGCTCTTCGACGAGGTTCTCGACTGGCTGCGCCGCAACGGTCGCCTCGTGATTGGACGGCGACTGGCGACGCTCTGCCCACCCGGCGATGCCGACCACCCGGTCGTGGCGGCCGCAGTGGATTGGGCACGGGAGCACGGCTC
>JAYTJO010000120.1:0-2958 GCA_043730975.1 Thermoleophilia bacterium
GGTGAGTGTGGTGGCGGTGAATGTGCCGCCGTTGCAGGCCGTGTTGGGTGTGGGGTCGTCGACCGCACAGTTGAACGCCGTAGCGCCCGCAGAACTGAACGTGAAGGTCGGCGTAACATCATTCGTTGCACCGCTCGGCCCGGTCGCAATCGTCGGCACCGGCGGCGGCGCGGTGTCCACAGTCCACGTGAACGAGGCCGTGCTCGTGTCGGGGTCGGCGTTCGTGGCGAGGACGGTGAACGTATGCGACCCGTCGGCGAGTCCCGAGTACACCGTCGGAGTCGTGCAGGGCACGCTCGTGCCGTCGAGATCGCAGTCGAAGGTTGCCGTGACGTCGGATGAGCTGAATGAGAACGTCGCTGTCGTCGCTGTCGTCGGGTTGGCGGGAGCCGCGTCAATCGAGACGCCCGGTGGCACGGCGCTTGCAAGTGGAACAACGGCCAGGAGCACGGCGGCCATCGCCACCCCCGTTGCGGTTGGCAGCCATCGCATCACGCTCCTCCTCCGAGCCCGAAGGCAACGAGTAGGCCCATCGCCATCGCCAAGCCAGCCGCACCGAGTGCCAGTCGCCCCTGCGCCAGTGTTTGGCCGACCCTCGGCCCGACCGCGTATGCCGCACGGGATGGTGCGAGCGAGAGCAGAACGAGAAGGGCGGAGAGTCCGAGCAACAGCTCGCCAGCCAGAGGGTATGAGCTATCGCTACCGGCCGTGGTGGCCGCTGCTGCCGCCGCTGCGGCGAGAACCGCTGCTTGCTCTCGAGCCTGCGCCTTGCGTGCCTGAGCAGCGGCCGCCTCCAAGGCCTTGAGGCGAGCTTGCTTGGCGCGAGTGGCCTCCTTCGCCTTGGCGGCTTTACGCCGCTTCTGGGCTACTGCGAGTGCGGTCGCGCTGGCCGGCAAGCCAGAAGAAGCCGCTCCCGAGCTCGATGAGGTCGTGCCGGAGCTGGATGTCGTTGTGGCGGTCGAACTACCAGTCGAGCCCGAGCTGGACGGTGAGGGCGAGGACGTCGAACCGGACGAGCCCTGGCTCGGGCTCGTCGCGGGCGGAGGTGTCGAGGCGGGAGTTGTCGCCACGGTCGGGGTGGGATCGGGGCTGACGGGCGCGGGGTCGGGTTTCGGGGTAGCGGCGAGGCTCGTTGCAGGGAGGACGAGCGCCGCGACCGTGATCGCAAGCATGCTGCGAACAGCACGTGATGCACCACTCTGTCGCTTCCGCTGAAGCACCCGCGTCCCCTGAAGCACCCACGTCCCCTTTTCACAACCTGAGCGCCTTATTCTAGTTCAGAAATCAGGGTCCCGATAGCCCGCTTTTCAGGCGGCTTCACCGCCGGTAACCGGCGGTAGGGCACTCCACGGGAAGGTGATCCAGCTGTCCGTGCGTCGCCAGACATACTCGCAGGACACGGTCGAACGGGACTTCTCGTAGAGGACGGCGACACGCGTCTCGCCCGTGCGACCGGAACAGAAGTCCCGCACGAGTTCCAGAGTCGCACCCGTATCGGCCACGTCGTCGGCGATGAGTACCCGGGCCGAGCCGAGGTCGATGAGATCGGGCACCGGCGGCAGCAGCATCGGCAGCTCCAGCCGCTCGTCGATGCCGGTGTAGAACTCGACGCTGATCGTCGCGGTGTTCTTGACGCCGAGCGCGTACGCGAGCGCTCCGGCGATGAGCAGGCCGCCTCGCGAGATACCGAGCACGAGATCGGGGATCCAGTGGTCGGCGTGCAGTGACTCGGCAAGCTCACGGCTCCCGGTTCCGAGGTCGTCCCACGTCATCGTCTCGCGCTCCACGAGAAGACCGTATCGGGTCAGGCCCTCGTCAGCTCCACGGCCCGTCGTCGGGGCGCCTCCGGAACCAGCCGAGCCAGAGTAGGACGCCGAGCACCGCCAGAGGCATGATGATCGCCGCGGCGATCCAGCCGATCGGGCCTGCGGCCCCGGCGAGCAGGAGGAGAATGGGGAGCCCGATGAAGAGGGCGACGGCGACGATGATCGCCCTGGGGAGGGACATGGTCTAGTGCCTCGCCCCGAAGCGATTGAATCCTGCCATCGGCAATCGACGCTGCTCTGCCACGTCACCGATCGGCAGCGTGGCGCGGCAGGACGTACTCCCGGAAGAGATCCTCGCACTCCGGGGAGCAGAAGCGACGCTCGCCGCCGTCGACTTCCACGATCCAGAGTCGCTTGGCGACGACCTGGCCACAACAGTCGCACGGCGTCACGACCGTCTCCCACACCGCCGGGGTCTGCTCGCGCCATGTTCCCATCAGGCTCCGTTCCAGCCATAGACTGCGCTTGCCTGCTCGGGGGTGATGAACCCCTCGAACACATCCCGGGCGACTCGCTCGCGTTCGCGGTCGCGCGGATCGCCGTACCCACCACCCCCTGGCGAGTCGATCAACACCTCGTCGCCTCCGGTCAGCACGATGTTCGTGAACTTCGAGGGAGAGGTCGTACCGAAGACCTCGGAGAAGGTGCGGAACCCGGCTTCGCCGTTGCGTTTCACGAGGATTGCACCGCGACCGCCGGTGCCACCTCCCTCCAGTCCGAATGCGCCGAACCCCTCTCTCGTTCGGTCGAACAGCGCATTACAGGTCACCTCGGCGCCCTCCTGAACGCGCAGGATCCGACGAGTGCCGAGCCCTCCGCGCATCCGGCCAGGGCCGCCCGATCCATCGATCAGGGAGTACTCGATCACGCGTAGCGGAAAGCGCGTCTCGAAGATCTCGACCGGAGTGTTGCGACAGTTGCCGTTCTTGACGATGATCGCATCGTTGCCGTCGTCGTACGATTTAGCGCCCCAGCCACCGCCCTCGAGGTGGTAGTTCGCGTAGTAGTCGCCGGTCTTCGGGTGAACACCGCCGAAGAGGAAGTTGCATGCAGTCCCGCCCTCGGCGGCGGCGACGCGGTCGGGCAGCGCGGGCGCGAGCGCGGCGATGACCATGTCGGCCAGCTTCGGATG
>JAYTJO010000121.1:0-3149 GCA_043730975.1 Thermoleophilia bacterium
TCGATCGGCGTCGCGGCACGGTAGTCGCCAACCGCAGCGGCCATGAGGATCACGTCGGCTCCCGCCCGTAGGAGTGCTTCGCGCTCGAGGTCGGTTGCAGTCGGCGTGGAGATCACCTCCACGCCGGTTGGGAGCGGCGTCGTGACGTTCGCCGCGAGGAGCGTGACCCGGCCCCCGCGCCGGCGCGCCTCGACTGCGAGTGCGACTCCCATCCGTCCTGACGAGCGGTTGCCGATGAATCGAATCGAGTCGATCGGCTCCCGCGTTCCTCCTGCCGTAACGACGACATCGAGGCCTTCCAGACTGCGAGACGTCCGCAGGAGATTGTCGGCGCGCGCGACGATCTCGGCCGGTTCGGCCATCCGCCCGACGCCAACCTCACCCTCTGCGAGTTCGCCACTGGCTGGACCGACGACGTCCACGCCGCGCTCCCGCAGCAATGCGAGATTGGCCTGCGTTGCCGGGTGATCCCACATCCGCGTGTTCATCGCCGGAGCGACGAGAGTCGGCCCGTCGTGCGCAAGAAGTGTTTCGGTGAGGACGTCGTCTGCGAGCCCGTGAGCGAGGCGAGCCATCGTGTGCGCGGTCAATGGCGCAACGACGACGAGGTCTGCACGCTGCAGGTGTGGGTAGAGACCGGCCGTGTCGGCCGTCGTGACCGGATTCCGTGCGAGCGCGGCGAACGTTTCCGCGGCGACGAAGCGCTCCGCTCCACGCGTCGGCACCGGTAGGACGTCGTGCCCGGCGCTGACGAGCAGACGGATGACCTCGCATGCCTTGTAGGCGGCGATTCCGCCGGTAATGCCCAGGATGATTCGCGCCACAGCCGTAGTGTGCCCGTAAAGAGGGGCCGAGTGGGAGCGCGCGAGGTAGTTCGAGTTAGACGGGCGAGGTGTAGCGGATCTTCGCCTGGGCGATCTCTTCCATCGCCATCGTGAGGTAGTTCTTCGACCGCGACTCGATCAACGGCGGCGGAGCACTTTCGAAACCCATTCCCTCGCCGAGCTGGTGGTGGTAGCTGTTGATCTGTCGGGCACGCTTCGCAGCGACGATGACAAGCGCGTAGCGCGAGTCAACGTGTTCCAGAAGGTCATCGATGCGAGGTTCAATCACGAGAGAGCCATGGTAGCTGCGAACTCGAGCTCCTGCTCGACAATGGCGCACAGCGACCCGATGGCGCGCTCGACGTCGTCGTTCCGGACCATGTAGCGGAACTTGTGTGCCTGCTCGAGCTGGTATCGAGCGAGCTCGATCCGGGCACCGATCTCGCCCGTCGATTCCGTTGCCCTGTCGCGGAGTCTCCGCTCCAGCTCGTCGACCGGCGCCGCGATGAACAGCGTGACGTTTCCGGGAACGCTTTCCTGAACACGAAGTGCGCCGTCGAGCTCCAGTTCGAGAACGCACACGCGGCCGGCATCCGCGACGCGGTGCATCTCGCTCCGCAACGTTCCATAACGCTTGCCCGAGACGTACTCGACGTGCTCGAGGAAGGCGCCCTCCTCGATCCGAGCCACGAAGGTCTTCTCGTCGAGAAAATGGTATTCGACGCCGTCCGCCTCGCCGGGCCGCTGCGGCCGCGTCGTGGCCGAGATCGCCACCTCGAGCGCCGGAATACGCTCGACGAGGGCCTTGATCAGCGTTCCCTTGCCGGCTCCCGATGGGCCGGTGATCACGACGACGGGAGCGGGACGCACGCGGCGGGCCGCTCGCGCTATCGGTTGAACAGCGACACGAGCTCGGCCCGCTGCCGATCGGAGAGGCCACCGACCGTCTTCGACTGGCTGATCCTGCACTGGTTCAGGAGGCGTGCCGCCTTCACACGGCCGAACTTCGGGACGGCCATCAGCATGTCAAAGACCTTTGCGGTCGAGACGTACTCGGGAGGATCGAGCAGGATGCCTTCGATCTGGACGGTGCCGTCCTTGAGATCCTTCTTCAGCTGTGCGCGGCGAACACGAATATCGTTCGCTCGCTTGAGCGCTTCCATTCTCTGGTCGAGCGACCGAGCGGGTGCCTGCACTTGAATCTTCGACGCGACCATGAGCGGACGAGTCTAGCAATCCAGCAGGCAGGGTCAAGGGGGATCGGTTTCGCTCATTTGCAGGACAATTGTCCGATCAACTGTTGGCAACCGCCCGGGCATCGAGCGGATCTGCGTACCCGCGCTCCGTGGCGCAGCTTCGCAGCTCGCCACGCACCCGATCGGGTGCTGTCGGATCAGCAAACAGAATCGTGCCCAGGGAGACAACACTCGCTCCCGCCGCCACCAGCTCCAACGCGTCCTGTCCGGACTGCACACCCCCGAGTCCGACTATCGGAACGTCGACCACGCGGGCACACGCCGAGACGCACGCGAGAGCGACGGGCTTGAGCGCCGGGCCCGAATATCCACCGAACCCACGGGCAAGCCTCGGCTTCAGCGAGAGAGGGTCGAGAGCCATGCCGCGGATCGTGTTCACCAGTGTGAGCCCGTCGGCTCCGGCCGCAACGACGGCACGGGCGGATTCGCCGATGTCAGAGGTGGCCGGTGACAGCTTGGCGTACAGCGGCTTCGTTGTGAACGCGCGGCAGGCCGCGACAATCTGGGCCGCTGACTCGGGCGCTTCGTCGACGTTTGGACAGGAGAGGTTCAGCTCGATCACCTCGACATCCGGCCGGTCGTCGAGGCGCTCGCAGATGCCGGCGTAGTCGGGTGCCGAGAACCCTCCCACCGATACCCAAACTCGAAGGCCCTGCGCCGCAAGTTGCGGCAATGTCTCGGCGAGGAGAACCTCGATGCCCGGACCCTGGAGCCCGATCGAGTTCAGCATTCCCGACTCGGTCTCGGCGATTCTCACCGGTGGATTCCCCTCGCGAGGTTCGGGTGTGATCGTCTTCGTCACGAAGGAGTCGAGCTGGGCTGCTACGCCCGGAGCTGTCAGAGCATCGAGGCAACCACTCCCGTTGAGCAGCGGAACACTCACGCCGCGCGAAGCACCGGTCCAGCCACGCAGAGGCGCTGCAGCCGGCCGTCGATCTCGACGACGCAGCCGTAACAGGCGCCGTACCCACAGGCCATCGGCGCTTCCCACGCGAGTTGCGCTCGTGGCACGCGTCGGCGCACCGCCTCCAGCATCGGCTCCGGGCCGCACGCGAGGACATCGAACAGG
>JAYTJO010000122.1:0-1784 GCA_043730975.1 Thermoleophilia bacterium
CGGTCGCGTACGGCCTGGGCGCCCTGGTAGTAGCCGGCGAGCGCGAGACGCGTGTTTCCGTTGAACTGGTCGAGCAGCCAACGGAGATACCGCACGCCCACGCGTACGTTGCCGTCGTACGTTCTTGGCGTGGTCGTCCCGAGCAGAACCTGCTCGACCCATTGCCAGGTTCCGGGCAGGAGCTGCATCACGCCGATGGCACCGACGCTGGACACGACATCCTGTCGGAAGCCTGACTCCATCCACGCAGTCGCGCGCGAAAGCTTCGGATCGACACCGTAGACGGCCGACCAGCGGTCGAGCGACGTCCTCACGGCGTCTCGCGTTGCGCCCACGGGAAGCGATACAGCGGGGGAGCCGGGCTGCGGCACCTTCGCTCCGGTCGGTAAGGAAAGCTTCAGGCCGGGGACGATTACCGTGGTCAACTTCAACCGGTTTTCCTGTGCAAGGATGAGAGGGCTGATGCCGAGGCTGGCCGCGATCGAGTAGAAGCTGTCGCCCAAACGAACTACATATGTGGGCGCCTGAACGGGCGGGCTGAATGCGCCCGCGCCGCCGCCCGCGAGCGCCCGATACGTCTGCGATCCGGCGATACCGTCCGCAGGCAGCGAGCGAGCTGCCTGCAGGCGCGCAAGAGCCTTCGCCGTGGCGGCCGTGAACTGGCCGTCAACGGCCTTCGGGCTGAGGCCGAACGGGATCAGCTTGAACTCGAGCGACGAGACGTCCCAGCCGACCGCGCCGATACCGAGCTCACGTTGTCCGAGCAAGGGGCTCCCGAGGGGCCCGAGCGCGACGCGTGTCTTCTGCTCGAGTCGCCCGGTGGCCGGAACACCAGCCCGTTCCTGGAAGCCTGTGAGACCGGTCCTCGTCAGAGGGCCGTCGACACCGTCGACGGCAGCCGGATAGTGGCCATGCGCAGCGAGCGCCACCTGGAGGGCGGCGACGCTGGAACTCGTTGCTGCCGCGGCGGGGCCCGAGAGAACGAAGGTCACGAGAACCGCGACGGCGCTGACAAGCAGGCGGCGCATACATCTTCTGTCGGCAGGGAGCCTGCCGGACTGAAGCCACCTAACGCAAGCCTTACAGAGGCTCTGGAGGTACCGGCGCGCTCGAGAAGCTGCGGCGAAACCACACGATCGGTACGTCGTCCGCGCTCGGCCCAGAGCCGGCCTCTACCCGTCCCGTCACCACCACGTGGTCGCCGATCTCGAGCTCGTCGAGGGTGACGCACTCTGCGTGCGCTATCGCACCTTCATGGAGAACCGGCACACCTTCGAGCCCCGGCGTCCAGGCGACAGCGGCGAACTTGTCTTCGGCCTTCGAAGCGAAGAGCTCACAGATCTCTGCGTGATCGTCGCGCATGAAATTGACGACGAACCTGCGGCTCTCACGAAGGGCGGGCAGCGTCCGAGAATCGCGATCGATGCAGATGAGCAGGATCGGCGGGTCGGCGGAGACGCTCGTCACCGCATTCGTCGTCAGCCCCCGTGGCGTCCCGTCGGCCCCGAGCGTCGTCACGATCGCGACGCCGGTCGGGAACGCGCTCATGATCTGGAAGAACGACTCGCGATCCACCGGCATTCTCGTAGTGTGCCGTTTTGCGCGCACGTGCGGCTCACAAAGACTGCCGTCGAAAGCTCCCCGGGTTGGACTCGAACCAACAACCTATCGGTTAACAGCCGATCGCTCTGCCAATTGAGCTACCGGGGAAGGAAGCGGCCGGAAGTGTACCGAGCGCATGCGCGTGCTGTTCCGGGAGGGTGCCTAGACTTGGCTGATGGATG
>JAYTJO010000123.1:0-1787 GCA_043730975.1 Thermoleophilia bacterium
GAGCGGCGGGACGTCCACCGACGCGCGATCGGGATAGCCGAGCGCGAACGAGATCGGCACGCGCATGTCGGGGTTCCCGAGGTGCGCGAGGAGTGCCCCGTCCCGAAAGCGAACGAGCGAGTGAACGATCGACCCGGGATGCACGACGACCTCGATGTTCTCGTACGGAACGCCGAAGAGCCAGTGCGCCTCGATCAGCTCGAGCCCCTTGTTGGCGAGCGTCGCAGAGTCCACACTGATCTTTCGTCCCATCGACCAGGTCGGATGTGCGAGCGCAGCCGCGATCGTGACGTTCGCAAGTTCTTGCGTCGAGCGGCCACGGAACGGGCCACCGGAGGCAGTGAGCACGAGAGCCTCGATCGTCTCCAATGCTCGTCCCTCGAGACACTGGAACAGTGCGGAGTGCTCGCTGTCGACCGGGAGCAGGAGCCCCCCACCCCGGCGATGCGCCGCCACGGCGAGCTCGCCAGCGGCCACGAGGCTCTCCTTGTTTGCAAGCGCGAGCGTGACGCCGTGCTCGAGCGCCCAGAGCGTCGCCTCGACGCCGGCGAATCCAACGATCGCATTGAGCACGATGTCCGGTTCGCAGGTTTCGAGAAGTGAGACAGCGGATCCACCGACCTGCACGTGCGCGACAGAGTGCTCGAGGCCCAACGCCTCGATCGGCCGGGATCCCGACATCACCCCGCACAGTTCGAGCTCGGGCCGAGAAGAGATGATCTCGATTGCCTGACGGCCGATCGAGCCTGTTGCACCGAGGAGGGCGACTCGCTTCACGGACACAGGGTGCCAGTCACGTCCCGGGTCATGTCAGGGCCAGGACGACGTAGAACGCAGCCGGCCCCGCCCAGAGCAGCGAATCGACCCGATCGAGCACACCACCGTGACCCGCAAGGATCCGACCCGAGTCCTTCACGCCAAGGTCGCGCTTGATCGCCGACTCGAAGAGATCGCCGAGCGTCGAGGAGAGCGCCACGGCAGCGCCGAGTGCGAGCGCCTCGAGATCAGTGAGGAAGCCCTGGTCGTACATGGCGAAGAAGGCGACCGCCATTGCCGCGATGGTGCCGCCGACAAAGCCTTCCCATGACTTGCCGGGAGAGATCTTCGGCGCCATCTTGTGACGGCCGACTGCGCGGCCGACAGCATAGGCGGCAGTGTCGTCCGCAAAGACGGCGATCAGCACCGTGAAGATGACGAGGCGACCGTTGTCGGGGATATCGCGGAGGAGCAGCAGCGCTGAAATGCCACCTCCGATCCAGACGACACCGAGCAGGGTCAACGAGATCGCTGCGGTCGCCGATGGTCGCGCGTCCGAGAAGCCGAAGATCACGAACGCGACGAGAATCGTCGAGAAGATCCCGCCGACCATCCATGCGATGTTCCCGGTCTCGGCTCCGACGAGCGTGAGTAGAAGGCCGACGTAGCCGCCGAGCACGATCGGACGGAGGCCGCGACCCATCGTGTAGAGCTCGTGGAGAGCGATCAGGCCGCCGACGGCCGCAAGGGCAAACAGCCACCAGCCACCGAGCCAGACGAGACCGAGGACGAGCGGAAGCAGGATGAGCGCCACCCCGATACGCGACCACAACGCGCTCATCGGCCGCCAAACCGCCGATCGCGTGAGGAGAACGCCTCGAGCGCGGAGCGCAGATCGTCGGCGCCGAAGTCGGGCCACAGCGTCTCGGTGAAGACGAACTCGGCGTACGCCGTCTCCCAGAGCATGAAGTTCGAGATCCGGAACTCCCCTGACGTGCGGATGAGAAGGTCGATCTCGGGCAGATCGGGGG
>JAYTJO010000124.1:0-4880 GCA_043730975.1 Thermoleophilia bacterium
CGAGCGATCGCGCGCGAGGATCTTGCGGCGGCGACGGAGCGGCTGATCGCCATGTCGGGGCAGTTCGAGCAGCGACGGCTGGCCCGACCGGCCTACCAGCTCGACGTGCTCGACGCGTTCGTCGGCGACGAGCAAGCCGCGCGCCGACGCAAGACCCGAGAGGCCTGGCGTGGGCTGACCGCTGCCCGCCGTCGCAACGATGAGGTGACAAGGGATGCGGGAACAGAGGAGGCGCGGATCGGTGCCTTGCGGGAGCTCGTCGAGCGAACAGAGGGCTTCGAGCGCGGGGAGGAGGCGAAGCTCCGGGCCGAGCGCGAGCGGATGCGCCATGCGGCGGAGCTCGCAGCCGGGGCGGCTGCAGCGACGGCGGCCGTCGCTCCGGAGGATGGGGAGGGGGCGGCTTCACTCGCAGCCGCTGCGGAACGCTTGCTCGCGCCGCTCGTCGAGCTGGCACCCGAGCTCGAGGGGCCGGCTGCGGAGCTTCGTGATCTCGCCCATCGGTTGAACGACGTCGGGGGAGATCTGCATCGTTTCGTAGCGTCCCTCGAGGCCGATCCTGCCCAGGTCGAGTCGGTCGAGGAGCGGCTCGACCTGATCGCGGAGGAGCGGCGCCGGTTTGATGCCCAGACGACGGACGCGTTGCTCGACCGGCGCGACGCGGCCCTCGCCGAGCTGAGCGACCTTGACTCGGGACTCGACCCGGTCGCTGCCGCCTCGGCTGCGTTGGCGCTCGCGGACGAGGAGTTCACGCGTCGGGCGACCGCTCTCCACGAAGCGAGGAGCGAAGCAGCGGAGGCATTTGCCCGGTCGGTCGCGGAGAACCTCAGGGGAGTCGGGATGGGTGAGGGTGAATTCGAGGTCGAGCTGCGCGGCCGGGAAGCTGGCCCTACCGGAATCGACGACGCTGTCTTCCTGATCCGGCCGAATTCCGGCATGTCCCTCGGGCCGGTCGCCGAGACGGCGTCCGGCGGAGAGCTCTCGCGCATTGCACTCGCGCTCGCAGTCGTGGCCGGCGGGGAGACGCTCGTCTTCGACGAGATCGATGCCGGAATCGGCGGAGTCACGGCTCATCTGGTCGCCGAGACGCTCGAGCGCCTCGCGGAGCGCGCGCAGGTGATCACGATCACCCACCTGCCCCAGATTGCGAGTGTTGCGACGACCCACTTCCGGGTCGAGAAGGTTCCCGGCGATCCGACCCACACGCGGATCGACGAGCTCTCGCCCGGCGAGCGTCGCTCGGAGCTCGAGCGCATGCTCGGTGGGGAGGAGTTCCTCGCGGGGATCACCTCGGAGCCCCACTCGTGACCGAGATCGTCGGCACAGCACGACTCGGAACGCGAACGAAGGATCTTGTGAAGCGCCTGAAACCGGGCGATCTCGCGATCATCGACCACGTCGATCTCGACCGCGTCTCGGCCGAGGAGCTCGTGGAATCAGGCGTGCGCGCGGTCGTCAACGTGGCGCCGTCGAATTCGGGGCGGTTCCCGAATCCCGGGCCCCTCGAGCTCGTGCGCGGCGGTGTCTGCCTGGTCGACGCTGTAGGATCGGATCTCTTCGAGGAGCTCTCGGACGGCGAGACGGTCACCGTGCGTGACGGCTCGCTCTGGCGTAACGGAACACGCCTCACGGAAGGTGTGGAGCTCACCGAGGAGATGCTCGTCGTCGTCCTCGCAGATCAGCAAACGCGCGTCACGGAGGCGCTGGAGGCGTTCGCCGACAACACGCTTCGCCACCTTCGCGACGAAGGTCGCCTTCTTGCCGACGGGATCGACTTTCCGCCGCTCGCGACGCGATTCCGCGACCGTCATGCCGTCGTCGTAGCTCGTGGCCCCGGCTACAAGAGTGACTTACGGATCGTCCGTCCGTACATCAGGAACTTCAAGCCGGTGCTCGTCGCCGTCGACGGAGGCGCCGACGCGCTCCTCGAGATCGGCCTCCGCCCGGACGTCATCGTCGGTGATTTCGACTCGGCGTCCGACGCAGCACTTGCGTCAGGCGCCGAGCTGCTCGTCCATGCCTACGCGGACGGTCGAGCGCCGGGATCCGAGAGGCTCAGGAGACTGGGGTTGTCGTTCTCGACGGTGTCGGCCCCCGGAATCAGCGAGGACATCGCCCTTCTCCTCGCACACGAGCGTGGCGCGGAGCTAATCGTCGCAGTGGGCACGCACTTCAATCTCGTCGAGTTTCTCGAGCGCAATCGGGAGGGAATGGCCTCGACCTTCGTGACCCGACTGAAAGTCGGTGAGGCGCTCGTGGACGCAAAGGGCGTGTCGCGACTCGTCTCCCCCCGGATCGGCGTCTGGCCACTCGTCACGTTCGTGGCCGCGGGTGTCGCGGCGATTGCCGTCGCTGTCCTCGTCTCGCCCGCGCTCCGGAACGTGATCGAGTCGCTTGCACGCTCGATCGGAAACGCGCTGGGGCTGTAGATCGGTGTAGAAGCCAGGCTGAAGCCTGGCACCTACGCCGTTCCCAGCCAGGCTGAAGCCTGGCACCTACACTCTTTCCGGTGTTTGACCTCCGCTACCACGTCGCCTCGCTGACGGCTGTTTTCGTCGCACTCGTGATCGGCATCCTCGTCGGCGTCGGCCTCTCGGGGAAGGGTTTCGTCAACGATGCGGAGCGAGACAACCTGACGAGCCAGATCTCTGCGCTCCAGCAGCAGGTCGACTCGGCCCGGGGGTCGCTCGATTCGGCCGCGCGGGCCGAGGAGGCACTGCGCCGATTCGCGGACGAGACCTACCCGGCCGTGGTGCCGGGCCGGCTCGAGGGCAAGCGCGTCGCCGTTCTCTTCGTTGGCCCGGTCGACGCCGGTACGGCATTGACGGTTCGGAAGGCCGTGGTCGACGCCGGAGGCACGGTCGTCCGGACCCGCTCGATCCGCGCCCCACTCGACACGGAGCGTGTGCAGGAGATACTCAAGCGCCAGCCAGCGTTCCGTCAACTGCAAGGTGTGGCCCAGCTAGGAGATCTCGGTGAGGCACTCGCCGGCGAGTTCGTGGAAGGAGAGAGGACGCCTCTCTGGGACGCGCTCGACCAGTCGATCGTGCTCGAGCGCAAGGGGCTATCGGCGCCTCCGGTGGATGCAGTCGTCGTCGTGCGCACGGCCGAGCCGCAGCGAGGCCCCACCAAGGCGTTCCTCGCCGGTGTCTACTCGGGGCTTGCCCGGACGGGAGCTCCTGCCGTAGGCGTGGAGTCTTCAGGCTCCGGCGCGAGCGCGATCCCGGCATTTGCCCTGGCAGGTCTCTCAACCCTCGACTCGGTCGATACGTCCTCCGGTCGGCTGGGCCTGGCGTTGCTGCTCGGCGGCGCTGCGCCCGGAAGTTACGGCGTCGAGGAGCCCGCCACGGACGGCATCCTGCCGCCCGTCACCCCGCAGCCGACGCAGGGGTGAGCGGCCGGCTCACCATTCTCGTCGCTGCCCGTGACGAGGAGGAGCGAATCGGAGCAACGGTCGAGGCGCTCCGATCACAGTTCCCGGGTGCGGACATCGTGATCGCGGATGACGGCTCGCACGATCGTACGGCCGCCATTGCGGAGGTCGCCGGTGCCCGCGTCATCTCGCTCGCGCGCCGGGGCAAAGGTCAAGCCTTGTCGCTCGCCGAGCGTCAGCTCGCTCCGGGGCCGCTGCTTCTGTGCGACGCGGATCTCGTTGGTGATATTCGAGCGTTGGCGACAACCGACGCAGATCTAGCGATCGCGGTCTTCAGGACGCGGGAAGGGGGAGGGTTCGGTCTCGCCAAGCGCGCCGCGCGATCGCTGATCAAGGCTCGCTCCGGGTTCACGGCGCAGGAGCCGCTATCGGGGCAACGCTGGCTCTCGCAACGCGCGCGCGATGCCGTCTTCCCGGTGGCGATGGGCTTCGGGGTCGAGACCCGGATGACGATCGACGCCGCCCGATCAGGCCTCCGGATCGAGGAAGTCGAGCTGGAGCTCGAACACCGGGCAACGGGAAGAACCGTGCGCGGGTTCGCACATCGCGGCCGGCAGCTCAGCGAGCTCGTTCTTGCCTGCGGACCGCAGGCGGTCAACTACCGCGGCTTGCGGCTGCCGCTTCTCGGCTCGCTCGTCGGTGTCGCGGTTCCTTCTGTGCTGCCGATTGCTGCGATCGGGCTCGCGGACGACCTCTGGAGCGGGCCCGAGCGAGGATTCCGGGCCCATCTGGGTGCGGGCATGACGACGGGGACGCTGAAGCTCGTCGGGATCCCGCTCGTTGCGCTCGCGCGTACCCGTTCGCTCTCCGGAGCGCTCCTCGTCGGCCTTGCAGCGAACACCGTCAACCAGCTCGACACGCGCCCCGGACGGGCGCTGAAGGCGTTCGCTCTGGGCTCGCTGATCATCGGCGGAGCGCCGAAGAAGGCGGTTTGCGTAGCCGTCCTCCTCGCTCCCTACGATCTGGGGGAGATGGCGATGCTGGGGGATGGAGGTTCGAACGCTCTTGGAGCCGTGCTAGGTTTCTCTTCCGTGGAGAAGCTCACGGGATGGAGACGGTGGAGTGCGATCGGAGCGCTCTCCCTTCTGACCGTTACCGGTGAGCGCCGCTCACTCGGCGCCCTGATCGAGTCGACACCCGTCCTGCGTGATTTCGATCGCCTCGGGAGGGAGTCATGAGCGAGCATCAGACGAAGTACGTCTTCGTCACCGGTGGCGTCGTGTCGGCGCTCGGCAAGGGCATCGTCGCTGCCTCGCTCGGGCGCCTCCTGAAGTCACGGGGGCTACGCGTCCAGGCGCAGAAGTTCGACCCGTACCTCAACGTCGACCCGGGCACCATGAGCCCCTTCCAGCACGGAGAGGTCTACGTCACCGAGGACGGCGCCGAGACAGACCTCGATCTGGGGCACTACGAACGGTTCATCGACGAGAACCTCTCGCGAAACTCGAGC
>JAYTJO010000125.1:0-4132 GCA_043730975.1 Thermoleophilia bacterium
TCGAACCGCATGGTCGACACGATCGCGAAGCTCGGCGCGCTCCCAACGCGTGGTGATCCGGGCCTCCAGGCGGCAAGTGAAGCGGCGCTGCAGTCCGCCCGGCTCTACGAGCAGCTGACTCCGTTTCGACCAAAGGATGATCGCAAGTCGATCGTCAGCCCCGTCGCGTATCCCGGGGGTGACGACCGGTTCCCCCGGCGCCTCGCGGGCCTCGCCGCGATGCTCGCCGCGGGACTTCCTCTCCGGATCGTTGCCCTCTCGGCTCCCGGCGGATACGACACACATGACAACCAGGCGCAGGGTCTATCGGAAGATCTCAAGCTCACGGCCGACTCGCTGCTCGCGTTCCAGCGCGACCTCGAGGCCCGAGGGCTTGCCGATCGTGTCCTCGTCCACGTCTGGACGGAGTTCGGCCGCCGCGCGAAGGAGAACGGATCGGGAGGCACGGATCACGGTGCAGCCGGCGCAGGGTTCCTGATCGGATCGCAGGTTTCCGGCAAGATGATCGGCGAGTTCCCGGGCCTCGAAAAGCTCGACGACAATGGCAACCTCCGTGCGACGAGCGACTTCCGCGGCCTCTACAGCGCAGTCCTCGAGGACTGGTTCGGAACCGACGCCAGCGCGATCATCCCGGGTGCTCGGAAGTTCGCGCGTCCGAAGATCCTCCGGTGAGGAGGCGCGCTGCGATCGGTGTGGTGCTTGCCGCGACACTCGTGCCCGTCGCGACGGCCGCCTCCCCTTCCCCGGCACGCCTCCAGGTCTCCGCCGACGAATTCAGCCTCGCGCTCTCCCGTGGATCGATCCGGAAAGGCACGGCGATCGTCGAGCTCGTCAATTACGGCGAGGACGATCACGACCTGGCTCTTCGACGCGTCGGAGGCACGCGCACCTATCGGATCGGCGTCGTCGAGCCCGGCCAGACGGGCTTACTCGAGGCGCGCCTCCTCGCAGGTCGGTTCGCCCTCTGGTGCACGCTCGCCGATCACAAGAGCCGCGGCATGCGAGCGACGCTCAGGGTTCGCTGACGCGCGCAGATACCGTTGACCCGAGCAGGTACCCGTAGGGGAGATGGCGCAGCCTCTCCCGGGAGCGATTACAGCAACGACCCGCCTCAGGGGCAAACGAGCGGACGCCCAACGACAACGCTCTAGTTGCGGCCGCCGCCGAGGAGCGAGAGCAGGAGCATGAAGACGTTGAAGACGTCGAGGAAAATCGATGCGGCGAGCAGCGGTGCTGCCTGAATCGAGTCGGCCCGTCGCAGCCGCTGGAAGTCGTACATCGTGTAGCCGGCGAAGATGACGAGCCCGAGAACGGCGTAGATCACGTCGCCGCCGGGGATCGAGACAAACATGAGGAGAATCCCGAAGCCGATCAGGCCGAGCAGGGCAAAAAATGCGACGCGGGCGATCTTCGAGAGGTCGCGACGCGTGGCGTACCCGTAGGTTCCACAGCCGCCGATGAACAGACCGGTGAGCGCAGCGGCCTGCCAGAGCGCCTGAGGTTGTACTTCCGCGTAGTAGGCGAGGGTCGGCGCTACCGCAATCCCGAGGAAGGCGCCCATCCCGAAGAGGAGCCCGACTGCAAGCTGCTCCGAGCGACGGATTGCAACGTTGAGGCCGATGATGCATCCGATCGCGCCGATGAAGGCGACGATGCCCCACCCGCGAGAGATGTCGCGACCGAGGTAGGCGCCGAGGGCTGCGACGAGACAGGTGAGGGCAACGAGACCCATCGTCTGGCCGAAGATGGCGCGGGAGCGATCGCGGCTGACGGCGACCGAGGGCTGGGTGACCTGCTCGAGGCTGCTCATGCCGGAATCGTACTGATTCCCGGAGAGGTCAGGCGTCTGGAGCCCTGACCGGGTCGAGAATCCGTGAGCAGAGAATTGCACGTAAACTGGTCGGGATGCCTCGCCTGTACGGAGACCGAATCAGCGATGCCGAGAGTGCCGAGCTGATCGCAAAGCTCCGGACCCGCGGTACGTCTGATGCCAAGATCGCTGCCGACACGGTCGGCAAGGGCCCGGGCCGCGACACGACGGTGGCCACCTCGTTGAAGGCACGCGAGGCGATCCTGCTCGAGCTCCGCGACTGGCCCGATCTCGACGTGAGTGCCCCGAGTCTTGCCGTGATCCGCGACCGGCTCTCCGGTCAGCAGCAGGGTCAACGCATCATCTAGCGCGGCCTCTTGAAGCGTTTGCCTCAAGCCGAATTGCTTGCGGTTGCGGCCGCGCTAGATGGATATAGAGGGCCGCTTCGCGGATTCCTGCTGCCCATCCGAAGCGCATGCGATAGTACGTGCATGAGCAAGCACGATCTCTTCTCGATCTCCTGCCCCGGCCCCCACGAAAAAGGTGTCTGGTGCAAGAAATGCAACGGCGACGGCATCGCCTCGGGTGGCAGCGACTTCAAGCCCGTCAAGGCACCGAAGAAATCCGCCTGGCAGAAGTAGGTTTGCCCTACGGTGCTCGGCATGGCAGCAGAGCAACAAGCCCTGCCGCCATGCCGACGCCCGCTCAGGCCGGAGCGCCCTTCTTCAACTGGCCGCGAATCGCGCCACCGGGGTATGACGCGTTGTGCACGTTCACGTAGTACGCCTTCGGATTCGCGAGGATCGCATCAATGTCCGATTTCGCCGCCGCGACGCAACCCTTACGGGCGAAGGGCGATCCGAGTGGCACGACAACCGGGCCGTTGACGCCCGCCACAGCGGAATGGATGTGCGCAGCCGTCGGAGTCGCAGTGGCGACGCCCAGAGGCGTCAGCTTCAGGGCGCTGAATGACCAACACACCTTCAGCGTCTTCGCGTTCAAACGGATCACGACGTGACCTCGGTCTGCAGTGTTGGCTGCCGGAACTTCGTTTGCACCCGAGAGCTTCGCGACGAGGGCTTTGCCCCCTGAGCCGTTGGTACCCGGCGTCGTGGGCTTGGCCGCAAGGGCAGCGGGGCTCGCGACCAATGCGAGCGAGATGAGCAGCATGAACTTCTTCATCAGATGACCTCCATAATCGTTGCTGACACAGGAGTAGACGCGCACCGGCCCGAGAACTTGCGCGTCTATTTGTAAGGGTATTGTCAGTGGCGAGCGCGGATACCTCCCCTCTGCTCACCCACCACTACAACGAGAAAGGCCTGTTTCTAGGGCCCTTCCGGTGATGGGCGCTACTGGGCTCGAACCAGTGACCCCCAGCTTGTCGAGGCTGCCGAACGGGTCGCCGTGGGCCGCCGGGAGTCGTGCAACCGCATGAGTTAGCGGTTTGGCGGTGAACCGAGCGACTCTCCGAGATCCACCGCGAGTCCCGCAGCTTTCCATTGGCCTTTCCAACGCTCGCGAGTCCGGGAACCTGCGCTGCGAGCACTCCGGGCAGACACGGACGCTCTGGGGTCAGGTGCCGTGCCGCAGCGTCCAGGAGACGGCGTGAGTCAACCGAGGCCCGTCAGGGCGTAGTCACTTCACGTCGTGGGGTGTGGCGCGGAACAGGACGACTGACGTTGCGATCATCCAGACCCAGAAGATCGGGACACCCACCAAAAAGGCGCTTGCCACGTCGTGGAAGGTGCCCTTCGCCCCGAGGCCGCCCACCCCGATGATTCCGCCGACGAGGAGCAGCGCGCCGCCGAGGACTCCAACCCAGCCGATCCAGCGCGGGAACAGTCGCGAGAGGATCATCGCGATCGAGCCCGCGAGAACAGAAACGCCGATCGGCCCGAACACGAGCTGGAACACGACCTCGCCCGCCGCGTCCAGCGCGACGACCGCGTCCTGATTGCCGCCCGCGTCCGCGACCCAGGCCGCCGCAGCGGTGATCCCGAACCCGATCACCTCGATCGCAACACTCAGCCCCATCGCCGCCACCGCGATGTTCGCGAACAGTCGCTCGCGCCGCAAGCCCTGGAACGCATCGCGCAGGCCAATCGTGAAGATCACTCGCCCGAAGAGCACGACGCTGAACCAGCCCGCCGCGAGACCGATCGTCTTCGGATCACTGTAGGCCGCGACGATCGCCGTTGGATCCTGGCCAAGCTTCTCCGTCGGAACAGAGGGGATCGCCAAGATCGCGACCCACTCAAAAAAGTACATCGCCGCACCGACGAGCGCGACCCGGTTCCCAACCAACCTTCCGCGACCCGA
>JAYTJO010000126.1:0-2800 GCA_043730975.1 Thermoleophilia bacterium
TAGCGCGCAGAAAGAGAAGAAGGAGACGTGTGCGGGTATCTCGCGATACGCTCTCCCATCGCGCGATCCCGGCACGCGACTCCCTCACGCAATATCGACCTTGATCACGTTGGTGGAGCCGGGAATGTTCACGGCTGTCCCGGCGGTGATCACGACGCGATCTCCCGCATCGATGATGCCGCTCGCTCGCGCTGCGCCGAGCGCGCGGTTCCAGAGATCTTCGACATCGTCCGTCTCGGCGATCTCGAGCGGTGTCACGCCCCACTCGAGTGCCATGTGGCGCAACGAATGAGCCTGATGCGTGATCGCGATGATGGGTCGCCGCGGCCGCAGGCGGGCGACACCGGATGCCGTCCCGCCTGTGAAGGTCGGCACGAGGATCGCCTTTGCTTCGAGCGCCTCGGCGATGTCGCACGCGGCATTCGACATCGCCTGACCGATCGTCGGCGCATCCGCCGCGTGGGGAATCTCGTGACGGTAGTTCAGGCTCGGCTCGACAGCGCACGCGATCCGGTTCATCACCTCGATCGCCTCGACCGGGTACTCCCCGACCGCCGTCTCGCCCGAGAGCATGATCGCAGATGTTCCGTCCAGGATTGCGTTTGCAACATCGGACGCTTCGGCGCGGGTCGGCTCCGTCTGGTGGATCATCGACTCGAGCATCTGGGTCGCCGTGATCACGGGACGACCGCGTTCGAGCGCCCGGATGATGATCCTCTTCTGGAGGAGTGGAACGTCGGCGGTTCCGATCTCGACTCCGAGGTCGCCGCGTGCGACCATCACCGCGTCCGACTCGGCGAGGATCTCGTCGAGGGCTGCGATCGCCTCTGCCTTCTCGATCTTCGCGATCACCCGAGCCGTCGAATCCCGCGCCTCGATGAGCGTGCGCAGCGCTCGAACGTCCGAGGCCGAACGAACGAATGACAGCGCCACGAAGTCGACGCCGAGCTCGAGCGCAAACTCGAGATCGTCGAGGTCCTTCCGCGTAATCGAAGGAATCGGCAGCGGCACGCCCGGCAGGTTGACGCCCTTGTGCGAGGAGACGAGGCCCGCGATCATGACGGTGCACCGAGCTCTGCCGCGTTCGACCGCGTCGACGCGCAACTTGATGTGGCCGTCGTCGATGAGCACCTCGTTGCCGACCCGGAGAACCGACCCCAGAACAGAGGGACTGACCGGGATGTCGTCGTCGTGTGCGGCGTCCTCACCGGCGATCACGACGGAAGCGTCACGCTCGAGCATTATCGGCTCGGCGAGATCACCAACGCGCAGCTTCGGGCCTTGCAGGTCGGCGATGAGCGCAATCGGTCGACCCGAATCCGCCTCCGCCTCCCGGACGCGCTGGGCGACCGTGCGGTGGTCGTCGTGGCTGCCGTGCGACATGTTCAGTCGCGCGCCGTCCATGCCTGCCGCGATCAACGCGGCGAGCGCAGCGGGGGACGAGGAGGCCGGCCCGATCGTGGCCACGATCTTCGTGCGGCGAACGTGCTGGCTCATGCGGGCTTGGAAGCCGAGACGAACGCGTCCCAGCCGGGGTACACGGCCTCGCCCCCGAGCTGATCCTCGATTCGGAGAAGCTGGTTGTACTTCGCCGTACGATCGGAGCGCGCGGGAGCGCCGGTCTTGATCTGACCGCTCCCGGTGGCGACGGCGATATCGGCAATTGTCGCGTCTTCGGTCTCGCCCGAGCGATGGGAGATCACCGTCGCGTAGCCGCTGCGCTGAGCGAGCGCGATCGTGTCGAGAGTCTCCGTGAGCGAGCCGATCTGGTTGACCTTGACGAGAATTGCGTTGCCCACCTTCTCGGCAATCCCGCGGCGGAGGAAGTCGACGTTCGTGACGAACAGGTCGTCGCCGACGAGCTGGAGGCGGCCACCCAGGCGATCGGTCAGGGTCTGCCAGCCGGCCCAGTCGTTCTCGGCCAGACCGTCTTCGATCGAGACGATAGGGAACCGATCGGCAAGATCGGCCCAGAGGTCGATCATCCCGTTGCCGTCGAGGGTTCCGCCTTGGCGCTCGAGGACGTACGCGCCGTCGCTGTAGAGCTCGCTTGTCGCCGGGTCGAGCGCGATCGCAACCTTCTCCCGATGGCCCGCCCGCTCCGCCGCTTCGAGAATTGCCTCGCAGGCGTCGTAGGCCGAGCCGAGATCGGGCGCGAACCCGCCCTCATCCCCGACGCTCGTGGAGAGCCCGCGTTCCCTCAGAAGCGCCTTCAGGGAGTGATAGCACTCGACACCGATGCGCAGGGCGTCGCCGAACGTGTCGGCTCCGGCGGGTACGACCATGAACTCCTGGAAGTCGAGGGAGTTCTGTGCGTGAGCGCCGCCGTTGATCACGTTCATCATCGGAACGGGCAAAACGTGCGCGTTGGTACCGCCGAGCCAGCGGTAGAGGGGCAGATCCGCGTCCGCGGCGGCAGCCTTGGCGAGCGCCAGCGAGACACCGAGAATGGCGTTCGCCCCGAGTCGCGACTTGGTCGGCGTTCCGTCGAGCTCGATCATCGCGCCGTCGACCTCGCGCTGCTCGCGCGCGTCCATTCCGGTCACGCGATCTGCGATCTCGCCGTTGACGTGGGCGACCGCGCGCGTGACGCCCTTGCCCAGCCAGGCAGCGCCACCGTCACGCAACTCGACGGCTTCGTGCTCGCCCGTCGATGCCCCGGAGGGCACGGCCGCGGCGCCGAAGGCTCCTGAATCCAGGCCGATCTCGACCTCGACAGTGGGATTTCCACGCGAATCGAGCACCTGGCGTGCGTGGACGTGAACGACTTCGCTCATGCGAACAGCCTAGATGATTGATT
>JAYTJO010000127.1:0-4821 GCA_043730975.1 Thermoleophilia bacterium
GAGGGGTACTCCCTCACGCTCGCCGGTCGACACCTCGATCGTCTCGAGGCTGCCCGTGACGGCCTCGACGCTTCGATCGTCGTCGCCGACGTGTCGTCGGAGGACGACTGCTCCAGGCTCGTGGCCGAGCATGTCGAGATGCACGACGGCCTCGACGTGCTCGTCAACTCCGCGGGTGTCGGGATCGCAGGGACGCTCGGAGACACGTCGACCAAGGCGTGGGATCTGCAGCAGGCCGTCAACCTGCGCGGTGCGTTCCTCGTCACGCAGGCTGCACTCCCCCACCTCCGCACGACGAAGGGCTACGTGGTCAATCTCGCCTCGATCGCCGGCACGCTCCCGACACCGGGGCTCGGAGCCTACGGAGCATCGAAGGCCGCGCTGATCGCGATGACGCGCACGCTCGATCGCGAGGAGGCCGATACCGGCGTGCGAGCGACGGCGATCTGCCCGGCGTTCGTCGACACGCGGATGGCTGCGTGGACGGGGATTCCCGGCGATCAGATGATCGCTCCGGAGGATTGCGCCGAGATCGTGCGCGCCTTGCTCCGCCTCTCCTCGTATGCGCGCATCCCGGTCGTCGTGATCGAGCGGGCGGGAGAAGAGGTGTAGCGACGAGGCGCAGCCTCGACCGCCGCGCGCACCCGGACGACGCATGCGCGTCGCGCCCTACGACAAACATCCCTTGCGCTCCGAACTCGTAGGGGCGAGGCGCCGCCGAGCCCCGCGAGGCACAGCCTCGCCCGCGGCCACCGCGACCCTCGCAACCCCGAACGCGCGCGGCACCAACGGACGACGCATGCGCGTCGCGCCCTACGGGACGATGTCACCGCCGAGCAACTCCATCGGCCCGTCGGCCTGCGTCAGCCCGAGGCGGCCGTAGAGCTCGAGCTTGTCGCGCGAGTCCTCGAGATCGAGCAGCCGCATCGTCAGCTGGCCGATCCGGTCGACCGGGCCGAACGCGCTCTCGACGTTCTCCATCGACAGGCGCTCCGGGTGGTAGGTCGCGTTCGGGCTCGTCGTGTCGAGCAGCGTGTAGTCGTCGCCGCGGCGGAGCTCGATGGTGACCTCACCCGTGACGGCAAGGCCGACCCAGTTCTGCAGGCTCTGGCGCAACATCAATGACTGCGGGTCGAACCACCGACCCTCGTAGAGGAGCCGCCCGAGCCGCCTGCCCATCGTGCGGTAGTTGTCGATCGTCGCCTCGTTGTGGATCGCGTTGACAAGCCGCTCGTAGGCGACATGGAGCAGCGCGAGCCCCGGCGCCTCGTAGATGCCGCGCGACTTCGCCTCGATGATCCGGTTCTCGATCTGATCCGACATCCCGAGCCCGTGCCGTCCGCCGATCTCGTTGGCGGCGATCACGAGCTCGACCCGGTCGCCGAACTCCTTCCCGCTCAGCGCGACGGGCCAACCCTCGTGAAAGCGCACCGTGACGGTCTCGGGCTCGATCGCAACGACCTGCTCCCAGTGGGCGACGCCCATGATCGGCTCGACGAGGGACATCGAGCGATCGAGCAGCTCGAGCTCCTTTGCCTCGTGCGTTGCGCCCCAGATGTTCGCGTCGGTGGAGTAGGCCTTCTCGACCGACGACCGATACGGCAGGTCGCGCTCGAGCAGCCACTCGCTCATCTCCTTGCGGCCGCCGAGCTCCTCGACGAACTGCGCGTCGAGCCACGGCTTGTAGATGCGGAGCGCAGGGTTCGTGAGCAGGCCGTAGCGGAAGAAGCGCTCGATGTCGTTGCCCTTGTAGGTCGAGCCGTCGCCCCAGATATCGACTCCGTGCTCGCGCATTGCGTGCACGAGCATCGTCCCCGTGACGGCGCGGCCGAGCGGTGTCGTGTTGAAGTAGGTCTTGCCGCCGCTCGAGATGTGAAAGGCACCGCACTGCAATGCCACGAGTCCCTCGTGAACGAGCTGCTCACGGCAGTCGACGATCTCCGCCGCCTCGGCGCCGTAGTCGAACGCCCGCTCGCGTACCCCCGCGATGTCCGGCTCGTCGTACTGCCCGAGGTCGGCGGTGAAGGCGTAGGGGATCCCGCCCTTCTCCCTGATCCACGCGACCGCGACGGACGTGTCGAGGCCACCTGAGAACGCGATGCCGATCCGCTCGCCGACCGGGAGCTGTTGCAGAACGCGGCTCATTGCAGGAGCGTAGTCGGCAGCCGCGGTTGCGGCGCCAGAACGTTTAGCCCAGGAGACAGGCTGAAGACTGTCACTCCGATCCCCCCGGCCTACGTGGCTACCTTCCGCACCGCAGCCTCGAGCTCGGCCGGGCCGAACGCGCCCTCGAACCGTGCCCTGACGACGCCCGTGCGGTCGACAACGAACGTGAACGGCTCGGTCGGCAGCTTCCACTCGTTCACCCACCTGTTCGTACCCTTGGAGGGATCGTTGTCCTCGAAGATCTCGATGTGGATGAAGTCGACGCCCTTGCTCTGCCAATCGCGGGCAACCGACTGGACGACCTGCACGACCGGGCCGCAGGTCCGCGTCTGGCAGTAGAGCGGTGTCGCAAACGCGACCACGAACGGCCGCCTGGCTGCCATCGCGGCCGCAACGGTTGTCCGGAGGAGGTTCAGGTCGGGAGGCTCGGCCGTCGTCGCTGCACGAACGGACTTCACAGGGGCGTTCGGCTCGAGCGTCGGATTGCGAGACGGGATCGCGCGGTCGCCAACTTCGAGTGCTGCCGCCTGCTTGCGCACGACGAGATTACCGAGTGCCCGAATGTTCTTGCCTCCGATGGGCTGCGCGAGGATCCAGTACTTCCCTGGTGTCGGCGTCGTCACGGTCGTGACGTAGATGTTCTGCGCGTCGGCGGCCGCCCCGCCGGGAATACCGATCGGCTCGAGCGTCGCGGTCGTCTCGGCAAAAGGCTTCTGTTTCAGCCCACGAGCGATCCAGATACGAGCCTTGGGCTTCTCGATCAGCTGCGACTTCTTGTCGACGATGAGGAATGAAACGCGGTTCGCACCGGTGCCGTAGTCCGACGTGCCGGGGACGACACCGATGAATTCGTCCCCTTCGCGCCAGAGCGCCTCCAGGGTTCCCGGAGGCGCTGCGGTCGTCGTAGTCGTGTTGCCGTCACTGCTCGTGCCGGAGCTTCCGCAGCCGGCGAGAGCGAGCGCGCAACCGAACGTGATGAGGGCTGCGGCCGAACGGTGCACGGCCCAAGTTTAGCCGCACGCGTGCCTCTCCCGGGGACGAGCGGATACCCCATCAACTCACGGGGCAAACCGCCGTCCCGAGCGGAGAGAACGTTCCGTAGGGGAGAGGCGCATGCCTCGCCCGGGCGCGAGCGGATGCCCCGCCGACCCGCGGGGCAAACCGCCCTCCCGTACCAAGCCGACGCTCTAGTGGCCGTCCGACCAGGTGTGCTTCGGGGGATGGAACTTTCCAAGCCATGCTGCGAACAGTGCGAGGTTCGCGAGCAGGAGGAGCAGTCTGCCTGTGCGCATTGCGGGGTCTCCTTCCTCAGAACCGGATGTCCTGGAGCGCCTCGGCAGCACTCCGATACCGACGCGCTGCCTCGCCGTCGTCTCCCCGACGACTCGCGAGGTCGCCGAGCGCGACCCATGCCCCCGCCCTATGTCCCACGGATGCCATCTGCTCGAACACGGCATCCGCAGCT
Organism: Thermoleophilia bacterium; assembly: GCA_043730975.1. Lineage (GTDB taxonomy): Bacteria > Actinomycetota > Thermoleophilia > Gaiellales > Gaiellaceae > Gaiella. The sequence goes on from JAYTJO010000127.1 coordinate 3,632, forward strand.
TCGAAACTCTTCTCGGCCTCGTCGAGTCGGCCACGCTCGAGCAGTGCTCGCCCGAGCACGAGATGCGACTGGCCCACCTCGTCCGGAAAGTCCTCGCGCCCTTCGAGCAACGCAAGCGCCTTGCGCGCGTGCTCGTCGGCGGCGTCGTAGTCGGCCAACTGGAGGTGCACGGTCGCGAGACTGCCGAGAGCCTGTGCTGCATCCGGCTTCGACTCGGCCTCCACGGCCAGAGCGAACGATGCCTCGAGGTGGTCGATCGCCTGCTGGGGCTTGCCGAGCAGAAGATGCAGGCCGCCGAGGTTGAGCATCAACCGGCCGACGTTGCGCTCGTCGTTGAGCTCCTGGTAGAGCGCCTTTGCCTGCTCGGCGTAGTTGCGTGAGACGACCCAGTGGCCCGTCCGCTCGGCGACGAGCGATGCCTGGAAGCACGTGTTCGCGACGACCCGGCGGTCATCCATTCCCCGAGCGAGCTCGAGGGCCGCTTCGACGTCGTCGCGTGCGGCGTCGAAATCGCGCTGACGGCGCCGGCAACGCGAGCGCCAGCCAAGGATGTCGGCCCGGAGGAGATCACACGGAAGCCCCGAGGCGTCGGCGAGCGCGAGCGCCTGATCGAAGAGCGCGACGGCGATCGCAACGCTTGCCAGCTTGTAGCGGCAGACACCGAGCCGGAAGAGGAGGTCGGCGCGGTCGACGTCGGAGAACTGTGGGCCCTCGGCAAGCTCACGTGCGACAAGGAGGAGATCGACCGATTCGCGGGCGTCGCCCTCCTGCACGAGCGCCCAGGCCTCGCCGGAAAGCGCTCGCACCTCGAGTTCGGCGGAGCCCGTGGCGCCAATGTCACGGCGAGCGGTGACGAACAGTTCGACGGCCTCGGCATATCGGTGCGACTCGGTCAGGGCCTCGGCTCTCGCCAGCTGCGCCTCGATCCGGCCACGCACATCGGTGGAGACGCCGCCGCCGAGGAACGCGGCGTCGACGTCGAGGCGGGTCGCCAACCAGGTGATCGCCTCGTCGGTGGGACGCGTCTTGCCTCGCTCGATCTGGCTGATGTACTCCTTCGAGAATCGGTCACCACCGACCTGCGTCTGAGTCAAGCCCGCTGCGAGGCGGAGCGAGCGCAATCGATCGCCGAGGCGCGAGATCGGGGCCGACGGCGTCGTTGCGGCCGGGACGAGCAGAACCGGCGCGAG
>JAYTJO010000128.1:0-2290 GCA_043730975.1 Thermoleophilia bacterium
GGCTCGGTGCTCAAGTACCGCGAGGACATCGAAGCCGTGCGCGACGAGACGCTCGCGCAGCTCGTCGATACCGCCCGCGCGACAGCGGCCCGGTAGGGGCAGACGCAGCAATGGCCGACGCGGTCGTTCGGCACGTCGTCACCTTCGGACGCGTCCTGCGTGAGGTCGGGCTCGAGGTCGGCCCGGGTCGAGTGGCAGATGCGCTCCGCGGCCTCGACGTGGTCGACCTCACGCGTCAGGAGGATGTCTACTTCGCCCTCCGACAGACGCTCGTCACGCGGCAAGACGAGCTCGACCTCTTCGATCGTGCGTTCAAGGCCTGGTTCCTGCGCGCGCCTGTGCTGCCTCCCATGCGCACGACCGACCGACCTGCAGAGCAGCAGCGAGTCGGCGAGTCCCTCTCGGATGCTTCGAGTGGAGACCAGGACGAGGAGGTGGGCGACCCGCTCGAGCTCGGCGCCTCGGGCCACGAGCTCCTCCGGGAGAAGGACTTCGCCGAGATGACGCCCGAGGAGTACCGGCGTGTGAGACGGTTGATCGCCGCGATAGCGGGGAACCGTCCCTTGCGCTCTTCACGCCGCCGTCGCTCCGACCCGCGCGGCGACCGTCTCGACATGCGCCGCCTGATCAGGGCCTCGCTCCGCACCGGGGGAGACCCTGTCGATCGCCCCTACCGCGCCCGGAAAGAGGTGCCGCGCAAGCTCGTCGTTCTCTGTGACGTCTCCGGCTCGATGGACGCGTATGCCCGCGCGCTCGTGCTGTTCCTGCACGCCGCGGTCGGGTCCGGCCCGGGTGTGGAGGCGTTTGCGTTCGGCACGCGGCTGTCGCGCCTGACGCCCGAGCTCGGCACGCGCGACCCCGAGTCGGCGCTCGAGAAGTGCACCGAGGCGGTCACGGACTGGGGGAGCGGCACCAGGATCGGCGCCTCGCTGAAGGAGTTCAACGACCTCTACGGCAAGCGGGCGCTGTCGCGTGGCGCGGTCGTCGTGATCGTCTCGGACGGCTGGGAGCGACAGGATCCGGAGCTCGTTGGCCGGGAGATGGCCCGGCTCGCCCGCGCCGCGTACGCCGTCATCTGGGTCAATCCGCTGAAGGGCAATCCGGAGTATCAGCCGCTCGCCGGCGGCATGCGCGCTGCGCTGCCGTACGTCGACCGATTCCTCTCCGGCCATAATCTGAGAAGTCTGGAAGAGCTGGCGGCAGTGCTCGCCGGCATCGAGAGGAGGCACGCAGCATGAAGGAGATCCTTGACGAGGTGGAGCGCTGGCGCGAAGCCGGCGAGAAGGTCGTCGTCGCAACCGTTGTCGCCACGAGGCGCTCGGCTCCGCGCCCCGTGGGAACGAGCCTTGCGGTCTCGGAATCGGGCAAGATGTGCGGCTCGGTCTCCGGCGGCTGCGTCGAGAGCGACGTCTATGAGAATGCGATGGCCGTGATGCAGTCGGGCGAGGCGAAGATGCTGAGCTACGGGATCACGGACGAGATGGCGTGGGGCGTGGGCCTGCCCTGCGGTGGCGAGATCGACGTGTTCGTCGAGGCCGTGGAGTGAGCCTTCTCCGTCGGTTGACCGAGCTGCGCGATTCCGGTGACCGCGGCGTGCTCTTCACCGTTGTCGAAGGGGATGGCATCGGTGGAAAAGAGCTCCTGCTCGAGACGGGCGAGCGGCTCGGCGGGGGAGTCCCCGACGCGGCGACAGCGCAGTTCCACGACCTCGTTCGCCGCGGTCGCAACAAGCTGCTCTCGCTCGACGGCGACGCGAAGGTGTTTGCCGAGTGGTATGGCCCGCCGCCGCGGATCTTCGTCTACGGCGCGGTCGACACGGCGGAGTCGCTCTGCCGGGCGGCGAAGCTTCTCGGTTGGACGGCGATCGTGGGCGACGCGCGGGGCATGTTCCTGACGCCCGAGCGCATGCCGTCGGCCGACGTGCTGATCCAGAAGTGGCCCGAGGAGGCGATTGCCGAGCTCGAGCCGGATCATCAGACGGCGGTGGTCGTCCTCACGCACGACGACAAGTTCGACGAGCCGGCGCTCAAGGCTGCGCTCGCGAGCGAGGCGTTCTATGTCGGCGCACTGGGCTCGCGTAAGACGACGGAGCGCCGCCGTGGCCGCCTGCTCGAAGCCGGCGTCCCCGAGGAGCAGCTCGCCCGGATCATGGGCCCGTGCGGCCTCGACATCGGCGCGGATACGCAGGAGGAGACGGCGCTCGCGATCCTGGCCGAGATCCTGGCAGTGCGCGCGGGACGCGGTGGCGGCCCGTTGCGCGAGTCGAAGAATCGCATTCACGTCGAGGTGG
>JAYTJO010000129.1:0-6826 GCA_043730975.1 Thermoleophilia bacterium
TGCGCGAGCACCTTGCCGAGCTCGACGCCCCACTGGTCGAACGAGTTGATCGACCAGATCACCCCCTGCACGAAGACGCTGTGCTCGTACAGCGCCACGAGCGCCCCGAGCACCTCGGGCGTGAGCCGCTCCGCCATGAGCACGTTCGACGGTCGGTTGCCCGCGAACGTCCGATGCGGGACGAGCCAGCCGGGAGTGCCTTCGGCGGCCACCTCCTCCGCCGTCTTCCCGAATGCGAGCGCCTCCGCCTGGGCGAACACGTTCGCGACCAGCAGGTCGTGGTGATTGCCAACCGGATTGAGGCTCGAGGTGAAGCAGATGAAGTCGCAGGGGATCAGCCGCGTGCCCTGATGGATGAGCTGATAGAAGCTGTGCTGGCCATTCGTCCCCGGCTCACCCCAGTAGATCGATCCGGTGTCCACGGCGACGGGTGACGAGTCGATCCGCGTGCTCTTCCCGTTCGACTCCATCGTCAGCTGCTGCAGGTAGGCCGGGAACCGCTCGAGGTACTGATCGTATGGGAGCACGGCAGCGGTCTGGGAGCCGAAGAAATCGGCGTACCAGACGCCGAGAAGCCCCATCAACACGGGCATGTTCTCCGCGAGGGGAGCCTTGCGGAAGTGCTCGTCCATCGCGTGGAAACCCGCGAGCAGCCGCTCGAACCCCTCGGGTCCGATCGCGAGCATCGTCGAGAGGCCGATCGCGGAGCCCATCGAGTACCGCCCGCCGACCCAATCCCAGAAGCCGAAGGCATTGGCCGGGTCGATGCCGAACTCCGAAACGCCTTCGAGGTTGGTCGAGACAGCGACGAAATGGCGGGCGACCCCGCTCTCGTCGCCGCCGAGGCCATCGAGGAGCCACTGTCGTGCCGTGGCGGCGTTCGTCATCGTCTCGAGCGTCGTGAACGTCTTCGAGCAGACGACGAACAGCGTCTCGGCAGGATCGAGGTCGCGGGTCGCCTCGACGAAGTCCGTGCCGTCGATGTTGGAGACGAAACGGAACGTCATGTCGCGGCGGCTCGCGTGGCGGAGCGCCCGATAGGCCATCACGGGCCCGAGATCCGAGCCGCCGATCCCGATGTTGACGATGTTGCGGATCGGTGCTCCCGTGAAGCCCGTCCACTCGCCCGAGCGCACCGCGCGCGAGAACGCGGCCATCCGGTCGAGCACGGCGTGTACCTCTTCGACGACATCGACGCCGTCGACGACGAGCGAGCTCCCGCGCGGCATCCGTAGCGCGACGTGCAGAACCGAGCGATCCTCGGTGATGTTGATCCGCTCACCGGCGAACATCGCGTCGCGTCGCGCAGCAACGCCCGCCTCGGCAGCGAGGTCGAGCAGCAGCGTCAGGGTCTCGTCCGTGACCCGGTTCTTCGAGTAGTCGAGGAAGATCCCGGCCGCCTCGACCGTGAGCCGCTCGGCGCGCTCGGGATCGGCTGCGAAGAGATCCCGAAGGTGGCTTCCCTCGATCGTGGCGACGTGCTTCTCGAGCGCCGCCCATGCGGCAGTCTGTCCCGGGTGAGAGGTCATGCCGGCCATTGTCGCAAGGTGGACGAAACGGACCCCGCAGGAAGGCGGATGGAGCGGTGCTCCTCGGGCGACGCTTTGCCTCGCCAAGGCTCGGCGCGCATAGCCCCTACGGTTTTTCTTCCTGTCAGAAGAAGAACCCCCGCCACGCGTCCCACCAGGTGTCGGCCCGGGAGATGATCATCCGGTCACTGACGCGTTCGACGCCGGGCCGGTGGCGCAGCGCATCGGGAGCGCGCGTGTTCTTGTACTCGACCTGGATCTCACAGGGACTGCCGGGGAGGAACGGTTCGACCCCTGAGAGATCGGAAAGGGCGCGGCGCGCGCCATCCTCGATCATCGCTCGGGCGCGAAGCGGCGCGCTGTTGCGGGCCGACTGCGATCCGAGCCCCTGCTTGACGGCAACGGTAACGAGTTCCTGGCCGAGAAGCTCGCGCGCCTCGTCGCAGGCCGCATCGTCGCCGGAGACCATCAGCACCGGGCAGCCCCAGGTTCCGCAGAGGGCCGCGTTGATTCCCGTCTCGCCGACGAGGACGCCGTTGAACCAGAGGTTCTGCCACACCTGACCCGAGACGGTGTGATTCATGACGCCGCGCCGCGTGCCCGCCATCGCGTGCATGCCGATGAACAGCGCCGCATCGACGCCGCTCTCGAGGAACTCCGTGTACTCGGTCCATTCGTCCTGAACGACGAAGTCGCACGCTTCGTCGAGCAATTCGGGGATCAGCGAGTTGAACGTCCACTCGTCGCCGGCGCCGTGGCAGTCCATGGCGACGATCTCCGTCGCCCCCGCCGCCTTCGCTCCGCGGACGGCCGCGTTGATCTCCTCGGTGTAGAGGCGGCGACTCTCCTCGTACATCGGTGCGCCGCCCGTCGTCTGCCCAACCTTCGTGACGCCGGAGACGCCCTCGAGGTCACTGACGATGAACACCTTCATGCCGATAGCCTACGTCTTCGTGGACACAGGTCTCGCAGGCAAGGGAGTCGTCGTCACCGGCGCGTCTGGAGGAATCGGCGCAGCGTGCGCGCGCCTCTTCGCCGCCGAGGGAGCGAACGTACTCGTCCACTACCACCGTGGCGAGGAGCGAGCGCGCGCCGTTTCGAACGAGATCGGCGGCGCACCGATCGCGCAGGCCGACCTCACCGACGAAGCCGATGTCGACCGCCTCTTCGCAATGGCACGCGAGACACTTGGCTCCATCGACGTGTGCGCGGCGGTCGCGGGCGTCTGGCCCGCTGAGGATCTCCCCGTCTGGGAGCTCCCGCTCGAGCGCTGGGAGGAGACGATGCGCCAGAACCTGACCGCAACCTTCCTCACGGCACGTGCCTTCCTGCGGGAGGTGGCGCGCACGGGGCACGGCTCGCTCGTGCTCGTTGGCTCGACAGCAGGGCGTTTCGGGGAGGCCGGCCACGCCGACTACGCCGCCGCGAAGTCAGCCCTCCAGGGCGGTTTGCTGCTGTCGTTGAAGAACGAAGTGACGCGGGTCGCGCCGCTCGCCCGGGTCAACGCCGTCGCTCCGGGCTGGACCGAGTCAGCGATGACGCGCGGGATGGTCGACCCGGAGGCGGTGCGGCGGATCTCACGCACGATGGCTCTGCGCAAGGTCGGCCAACCCGAGGATGTCGCTGCCCAGGTCGTCATGCTCGCCTCCGACGTTCTCTCCGGCCACATCAGTGGGCAGGTCGTCACGGTGGCGGGCGGGATGGAAGGCCGAGTCGTCCACGACGACGCCTGACACGCCGCTCGGTTCGCAGGCGGAAACGAGAAGGGCGGCGAATCGCTCGCCGCCCCTTCTCTCACTCCAACAAGTCAAGAGATGATTGCCGTCAGTCCCCGACCCGGAGATGCTTCCCGTATCGGCAGGACTGCCCGAAGCTTGAGCCAGAGGCACCGATTCCCAAACTGAAGAGGGGCCGCCGCCAGACGCCCCTCTTCTACACAGGCTCCCAAGGAGAGGAACCGTATCGCCCATCTACGCGTCCGCCGCACCGTCGCGCTGATGAGATGACCTCAGTATCACCAACCGGGGCTTGTTGATCTATCACCCGGACAGTGTTGACCACCGTGGTTGACTCGGCAGCCCGAAATCGGACGGGCGGTCGTGCGCCTCGCCCCTACACTCAACCGCATGGCGGACTTCCTCGAGCGGCTCCGAACCGGCCCTCCGATCGTGGCGGACGGAGGCATGGGCGCGCTCCTTTCTGGCGCTGCGCCGGGACTGCGCTGCCCCGAGGAGGCAAACGTCCGGGTGCCCGAGAGCGTTGTCGCCGTGCACGTCAGCTACATCCGCGCGGGCGCAGAGCTGATCGAGACGAACACCTTCGGGGCCAACCGCCGCAAGCTCGCGGCGAAGCTGCTCGAGCAGGAGTTCGAGGCGATCAACTCGGCGGCCGTGCGACTGGCGCGAGAGGCACGCGAGGTGTCGGGCCGGGACGTCCTGATCGCCGGCGCGATCGGACCCCTCGGTGAGCTCGAGGTCTTCGACGTCGGCGAGCACGGCCCGCTCTACGCAGAGCAGGCCGGCATCCTGGAAGGCCGCGGGGTCGACCTCTTCATGCTGGAGACGTTCTTCGACCTCGACGAGCTCTGTTCCGCGGTCGCTGCCGTTCGTGGCGTCTCGTCGCTCCCGATCGTCGCTTTGCTCACGTTCGACGACGAAGCCGAGACCACGGGTGGGATCGAGGCATCAACCGCTGCTGCAAGGCTGGCCAGGCTCGACGTAGCAGCGATCGGCACGAATCACGGCGCGGGGCCCCACGCTGCTCTCACGGCCCTCGACGCGATGGGCGGTGTCGGACTCCCGCTGGCCGCTCTTCCGAACATCGGCCTCGCGGGGATGGTGGGTGGGCGCGTCGTCTATCCCCATTCGACTCCCGAGTACTTCGGCGACTTCGCGGCCCAGGCTGTCGCGCTCGGGGCCCGAATCGTGGGTGGGTGCTGCGGCACCACGCCCGCGCAGATCGAGGCGATCCGGGCCGCCTTCGACGAGGAACGGCAGCCGAGAGTCGCCTTCGAGGCGCGCGAGCGGTTCGAGCCTCAGGTACCCGCGGCGGCTGCCGGGGAGACGCGTCTGGCGCAGGCACTGCGGGAGGGTGAATGGGTCGTCAGCGTCGAGCTCGACCCTCCGAAAGGCGGGACGAACGACGCCATGATCGACGTGGCACGGAACCTCGCCGCTTCGGGCGTCGTAGGGTTCGTGGACGTGAACGACAACCCGATGGCGCGCGCAAGGATGAACGCGCTCATGGCCTCGATCGCGATTCAGCGGGAGGTCGGCATCGAGACGATCCCCCACGTCACGCCGCGGGACACGACCGTGATGGGCCTTGAGGGCGTGCTCCTCGGCGCACATGCGGAGGGTGTGCGCAACGTCCTTGCGGTGACAGGCGACCCGCCGCATGTCGGCGACTATCCCGGCTCACGAGGCGTGTACGAGATCGACTCGATCGGTCTCGTTCACCTCCTCTCGGGACTCAACGAGGGCGTGGACTACGTGGGCAAGGCGATCGACCAGCCGACCTCGTTCTTCATCGGAGTGGCCGTGAACCCGTCAGCCGACGATCCCGACCTCGAGCTCGAGCGATTCGAGAAGAAGGTTGCGGCGGGCGCCCGGTTCGCGATGACGCAGGCGCTCTTCGACATCGAGGGCCTCGAGCGCTTTCTCGAGCGGCTCGGCGGAACCTCACCGATCCCGCTCCTCGCGGGAGTCTGGCCACTGCGATCGCACGCGATGGCGCTCCGTCTCCACAACGAGGTACCAGGGATCTCCGTCCCGGTGAACGTCCTCGGTGCACTCCGTGACGCGGGATCCGACGCGCCGATCGTCGGGCTTTCCCTGGCGCGCGACCTCCTCGAGGGTCTGCGCGATCGGGTTGCGGGCGTCTACGTGATCCCGCCCTTCAAGCAACCCGAAGCCGCGCTCGACCTGCTGCGGCCGTAGGGACGATGCGCACCCGCGCGCCGTAGGGGCTATGCGGAACGGCGCCTCAGGCGCCGAGTAGCGTCGCCCGCCTTGCGGCGCCCGGAAGCCCCGTGGCAAACCCCCTACCGCTCGACGCAGGGCGTCTCGAGGGCTTCCGAACCGACCTTTGCCAGCGCCGCCCGCACGGCAGCCGTCGGCACGCCGTAGCCGCCTTCCTGACCGGCTCGCTGGGCGAAGACGGTCGTGATCACGCGGCCGCGTGCATCGACGACCGGTCCGCCCGAGTTGCCGCTTCGGATCGTGCCGCGGATCGTCGTCACCTGACGCGGCGTCGGGAAGTTCCCGTAGGCGTCCCGTCCGACGATCCGGACGACCCGCCCGATCCGCACCGCGGTCTCGGTGTACGGGCCGTTGCCCGGGTATCCGAGCATCCCCCCCGGTGTTCCCACGGCAGCGTCTGCAAGCGGCAGCGGTCGCGCGGCGAGGCCGGCGACGCGCAGGACTGCGAGGTCGTTCGCCTTGTCGAAGGAGACGACGCGAGCCTCGAGCAGATCGCCGTCGTTCCGGTCGACGCGGGGAGCGTCGATTCCGGCAACCACGTGCGCGTTTGTTACCACGAGCCCCGCTCCCGCGACCCAACCCGAGCCCTCGATCCCAAGGCCGCACGCGTTTCCGATCACGCGCACGACGCTCAGCGCAGCAGCGCTGACGCCGCGGGAATCGAGGACTGCGGCATCGGGCTCGTCGACGCCTGCGGACGGTCCGGCGATGGCGCCGAACGGGTCGATCGCTGCGAGCGTGTCGATCAGCCGGGTCGGGGGATACTCCTCGTTGAGCGTCGAGAGGATCGCCGAGTCCTGGGCGTAACGACGGAGCTCCGTCTCGACCGGGAGATAGAGGATGACGGCGCCGACGGCCCAGCAGAGCGCAAGGCCGAGCGCGGCACCGAAGAGGCCGCCTCCTGCAGAGTCGAGTAGGCGCAGGGGCGGGATTACGATCAGGGTGCGGCGGATGATTCTGCCGACGTACCCACCGAGTGCCTGTCCCACGGCGGCGACAACAACAGCCGTGCCGACCGCGAACAGCGGAAGCCAACGCGTGCGGTCTTCGCCGACGAGAGATGGTCCGATGCGGGTGCCGACATAGAACCCGAGCACGAGCCCACCGAACGAGAGCACGCCGACAATGAGGCCGCGCCGAAATCCCATGAGCGCGGTGAGGGCGATGAGGGCGAGAGCGATCCAGTCGACGGTCGACACGCTCCTCCATTCGGAGGGAACGCGAGCACCCCTGCGCCGCGTTCGGCACCCGCTCGAGCTCGAGCGGCAGGCACGCGCCGATCGTTCAGCCGGATCCGAACGGCGCCGCTACAATCCG
>JAYTJO010000130.1:0-6224 GCA_043730975.1 Thermoleophilia bacterium
GAGCTCGGTCGGGGCCGTCGCGGCCTCGCTCCCTCGACGATCGCGCGTCGCCTTGCCGCCGTGCGGTCATTCATCCGATTTACTCTCGGCGCCGCTCACGTTCCGGAGATCGCTCTGCCTCCCCGACGGCGGCGGCGTCTCCCCGACGCACCGAAGCTCTCCGACGTCGAGGCGGCAATCGCCTCGGTCAGTGGGGACGAGCCACTGGCCCTTCGGAACGGTGCGATCCTCGAGCTGACCTACTCCTGCGGCCTCCGGAGCGCCGAGGTCGTCGGGCTTCGACTGGCGGATGTCGATTTCGACCAGGAGACGCTGCACGTCCTCGGCAAGGGAGGGAAGGAGCGCGTCGTTCCGCTCGGCGAGCGGGCGTCGTACGCCGTCGCCGTCTACCTCCGTGATGTCCGACCCGGCCTGGCGCGTGGGGCGAACGACTCGCTCTTCCTCTCGGTCCGGGGCCGCAGCCTCGATACCTCGACATTGCGGCGGCTGATGCAGAACCCACACCGCCTCCGCCACGCGTACGCGACGCACCTCCTCGAGGGCGGGGCAGACCTGCGGACGATCCAGGAGCTGCTGGGTCACGCGTCGCTCTCGACGACGCAGATCTACAGCCATGTCGATGCGCGCAGGCTTCGGCGAGTCTACGACTCGAGCCACCCTCGCTCCTGAGCCTGGATCCACCGTTTTGCGCGGGCGTTGCATCTCGTCGGGCCCGCCAGGCCGCTTCCCGTCCGGGTCGGCACCGTTTCTTCTGTTTCTGGCGGTCATTACCCGGACGGTGCGCTCCGTGGGGGGATGGGGCCCCACAGGCCACCGGCCTGCACGGCCCCATCCCCCCCCGTCCTGGCGACCCCGACGAGCGCCTCGCGATCACGCAAAACGGTGGATCCAGGCTGAGAGCGACGAGTTCCCGGCGCAGGAGCCGCCGACGGCGCGCCGAATCGGGTCCAGCCACATGACGCCTTCCGACCAGACGAAGTCCGATCCCGAGGTAGAGCGCTACCTGCTTCTGCTCGCGGCGCAGCGCTCTCCGCGAACGGTCGACGCCTACAGTCGCGATCTCGCTGCCGCCGCCGTGTTTCTCGGCGGCCCGATCGGAGCCGCAACAACCGCTGATCTCGACCGCTGGGTCGCGGACATGCGCGCGGACGGACGCGCGTCGTCGACGATCGGCCGTCGCGTCGCCGCGGTGCGCTCCTACTACCGGCATCAGCTGCTACTCGGTCAGCGCCACGACAACCCCGCAGCCGAGGTTGTGACCCCGCGTCGGACGAGCAAGCTCCCGCGCACGTTGTCCCCGTCGGAGTCAGAGCGTCTGATCAAGGCTGCGAACGGCACGGCGCCTCGGGCACTTCGCGATCGCGCGCTTGTCGAACTGATGTACGGCGCCGGTCTCCGGGTCTCCGAGACCGTAGGGCTCGCCCGCACGTCTGTGGACATCGATGCACGCATCGTGCGCGTGCTCGGGAAGGGCGACAAGGAGCGGATCGTTCCCCTGGGTCGCCCGGCAGCCGAAGCCGTTCGCAGGTACCTCGCGCTCGGCCGACCGCACCTCGATCAGCGACATCGGCCCGATCTCTTTCTCAACGCACGGGGCGGTGCGCTGACCCGCGCAGGTGCGTTCATGATCCTGCGCAAGCTCGCCGAGAAGGCGGGCCTCGAACCCGAGCGCGTGCACCCACACCTCCTGCGGCACTCGTTCGCCACGCACCTGCTCGAGGGCGGAGCCGATCTCCGTTCCGTGCAGGAGATGCTCGGCCATGCCGACCTCTCGACGACGGAGCGCTACACCCACGTCTCCGATCGCCGCCGCCGCGATGTCTATTTCGCCTCCCACCCGCATGCGAGAGTGCCAACGCCTGTTCGCGACGACACTGCGTAACGGCAACTCCTCCTACCCGTCGGCGGCACCCTCGGCCAAGGCAATCGCCTCGGCAACCGTCGCCTCGTCAGCATCGACGAGCGTCAGGTGCCCGATCTTGCGCCCCCGCCGCGGCTCCTTGCCGTAGAGATGAACGTGCGCGCCGGGGAGGCGAAGCATTTCCGCCACGGGCGGGGCTCCGCCGATGAGGTTGATCATCACCGACGAGCCGAGCGCCTCGGTCGATCCGAGAGGCAGTCCGAGAATCGCCCGTAGGTGGTTCTCGAACTGACTCGTCACAGCCCCCTCGATCGTCCAGTGCCCCGTGTTGTGGACCCGCGGTGCGAACTCGTTCGCGAGGAGCGTCCCTCCCACGTCGAAGAGCTCGAGCGCGATCACACCGACGTAGCCGAGGTCGTCGAGAAGGCGTTCCAGGAACGCCTCTGCCGCCGCCTGCGGTGCATCGGCGGCCGGTGCACGCGAGGCCCGGAGGATGCCGTTTCTGTGCGTGTTCTCCGTGACCGGCCAGAACCGCGTCTCGCCGTCGCGCCCTCTCACACCGATGATCGAGAGCTCGCGATCGAATGCGACGAACCCCTCGGCAAGCTCGTGCTCGCCCAACTCGTCGACCGCGTCGACACGTCGTTGCCCCTTCCCGTCGTATCCGAGCCGTCGTGACTTCACGATCGCAGGCAAGCCCGTCTCGGCGAGAGACCCGAAGCGTGCGCTCGGGATCGCGAGCCGCTTGAACAGCTCCTTTTCAACCAGACGATCCTGTCCGAGCTCGAGCGCACGCGCGGGGGGCAGAGCGTCGATCCTCACCGCTGAGTCGACCGCGACATTCTCGAACTCGTACGTGACCACATCCGCTCCTGCCGCGAGACGCGCAAGCGCCGTGGGGTCGTCGAACTCCCCCACGACGAGCTCACCGACATCGGCGGCCGGCGCTGCCGGAGATGGGTCGAGAAACCGGAACCGAAGCCCGAGCGGGAGCCCGGCGAGCCCGAGCATACGGCCGAGCTGGCCACCACCGATGCAGGCGATGAGCGTCAACTGAACACAACCTTGTGTTTAATCAACACAAAGCTCGTCAGGCCCCGGGATCGGGCGCGTCGAGCACCGACTGCGACAGCTCCGCACGGTACGCCGCTAGACGCTCACGGATCCCCCGGTCACCGAGCGCCAGGATCGCCGCCGCCAGCAAGGCTGCATTGACGGCACCAGCCCGGCCGATCGCGAGTGTGCCGACCGGAACCCCGGCGGGCATCTGAACGATCGAAAGCAGCGAATCCATCCCCTTCAGAGTCTTCGACTCCACCGGCACCCCGAGCACCGGCAGAGCGGTCTTCGCAGCCGCCATCCCGGGCAGGTGGGCGGCGCCGCCTGCGCCCGCGATCAGGACCCGGAGCCCACGCTCCTCGGCCGTCGCCGCATACTCGAAGAGGAGATCAGGCGTGCGGTGTGCGGAGACGACGCGCTGCTCGAATGCGACCCCAAGGGTGTCGAGCGTCTCGGCAGCATGCTGCATCGTCTCCCAGTCGGAGCGAGAGCCCATGATCAATCCGACGAGAGGGGTCGCAGACACGGCCTACTTCCGGTTTGATTTCTTCACGAGCAGGAGCGCGACCGATTTCGCGGTCTTGCGCACCTCCGGATCGGCCTCGTCGTCGGCGGCGATGCCGTCGAGGATCACGATCGTCTCCCGCGCGGGCGGGCCGTTCTTGAAGCACACGATCGCGAGCCTCCGTACCGCGATGTTCGAGTCGCGGGTCGCTAGATCGTGGAGCAGCGGTCTGAACGAGTTGACGTCGCCCGGGTGCGCTCGCGAGAGCCCCTCGAGCGCAATCAGTGCCGAGCCGCGGACAGCCGGGCTCTCGTCTTCGAATCCGCGGCGAAGTAATTCGATCTTCTGGCGAAACCGAAACTGGGCGATGGCGCGATAGGCGACGGCACGAACCCGGTAATCGGGGTTGCGGGCCGACGCCTCGAGCTCATCGCTCCACTCACCGCGCAGCGTCGCGAGCTCGCGCTCGAGACCACCCTTGGCGTACTCGTCGGCGAGCGCGGCGGCCTGCGACAGATCCACTAGTGCAGCCTCTCGAGACGTTCTATCGCCGACACACCTCGGACGCTACCTGACGGGTCGACCTCAGCCGGGCCACTATGCTCAGGAGGATGTTCAACGTCACCTTGATTCCCGGGGACGGCACGGGGCCCGAGCTCACCGAGGCGACGCGCCGCGTCCTCGAAGCGACAGGCGTCGCGTTCGAGTGGGACGTCCAGGAGGCCGGCGTCGACGTGATGGAGTCGGCTGGCACACCGTTGCCCGAGGCGACCCTTGCGTCCGTACGAAAGAACGGCATTGCGTTGAAGGGACCGATTACGACGCCGATCGGCACGGGATTCCGTTCCGTCAACGTCGCCCTGCGCCACGAGCTCGGCCTCTACGCATGTCTGCGGCCCTGCAAGTACTACCCCGGGATGCGCTCACGCTACGACAACGTCGACCTCGTCGTCGTTCGCGAGAACACCGAGGATCTGTACGCGGGCATCGAGTACGAGTCAGGCAGCGCCGAAGCCGCCGAGGTAATCGCGATGTTGAACGGGATGCAGACGAAGCAGATCGCGCCGAGCTCCGGGATCTCGATCAAGCCGATGAGCCCCGAGGGGTGCGAGAGGATCATTCGCTACGCCTTCGAGTACGCCCGCGCACACGGACGCAAGCGCGTCTCGTGCATTACGAAGGCCAACATCATGAAGTTCACCGACGGGTTGTTCCTGGCGGTCTTCCGCGAGGTTGCGCAGGACTATCCCGAGATCGAGGCCTGGGAGACGCTCGTCGACGCACTCTGCATGGGGCTCGTCCAGCGGCCCGAGGAGTTCGACGTCCTCGTCCTGCCGAACCTCTACGGCGACATCATCAGCGATCTCACGGCAGGGCTCGTGGGCGGGCTCGGCGTCGCACCCGGTGGCAACATCGGCCCCGACGCCGCCGTCTTCGAGGCGACACACGGGTCGGCACCGAAGTACAAGGGGCTGAACAGGGTGAACCCGACGGCGATGATCCTCTCCGGCAAGCTGATGCTCGACCACCTCGGCGAGACGGAGGCAGCGACCCGCCTCGAGAACGCGGTCGCGGCGGTGATCGCAGAGGGCGACCGGGTCACCTACGACCTGAAGCCCTCGAGGGACGATCCGACCGCTGTCGGCACCGCAGAGTACGCCGACGCAATCATCGAAAAACTCGCCGCCCGCTAGATGATTGATTCCGAATTGGCGTGCTTGTCGGCGAGGGCCTGAACCGAGCAGCGTGGTCGGCTCGATCTGCGTTAAGGCTGGTGGCCTTGATGCTGATCGAGACGGCCGCGATGCGATGTGTTCAGGCCCCCATCCGCGAGTGCAACAATTCGGAATCAATCATCTAGGGCGTCCAGAGACCAAGGAGCGAACCAGTGCGAAAGAAAATCACCGTCGTCGGAGCGGGGAACGTCGGCGCGACCTGCGCCCAGGAGCTCGCCCGGCGCGACTACGCAGACATCGTCCTCGTCGACATCAAGCCGAACTTTCCCCAGGGGAAGGCCCTCGACATCAACCAGGCCGGATCCGTTCTCGGGTACGAGCCGAACGTGATCGGCTCGAACGGCTACGACGAGACGTCCGGATCCGACGTCGTCGTGATCACCGCCGGCCTGCCCCGGAGGCCCGGGATGAGCCGTGACGACCTCGTTGCGACGAACGAGGCGATCGTCGGCTCGGTGACGAAGGAGATCGTCAAGCGATCACCGAAGTCGATCATCATCGTGGTCTCGAATCCGCTCGATGCGATGTGTCACGTCGCGAAGGCCGTCTCGAAGTTCCCGAAGGAGCGCGTCGTCGGCATGGCCGGGATCCTCGACACGGCCCGCTTCGCCGCATCGATCGCGTGGGAGACCGGGATGTCGGTGAAGGACGTCACCGCGATGGTGCTCGGCGGCCACGGCGACCAGATGGTTCCCGTCGTCTCCGCAACGACGGTCGGCGGCGTGCCGCTCGAGCAACTCGCGCCGAAAGGTCGCATCTCGAAGATGGTCGACCGCACGCGCAAGGGCGGCGGCGAGGTCGTCAACCTTCTCGGCACATCGGCGTGGTACGCACCGGGCGCTGCAGCAGCGCAGATGGTCGACGCCATTTGCCTGGACGAGAAGCGCCTGCTGCCCTGCACCGCCTTCCTCGAGGGAGAGTACGGCGTCAACGGCCTCTACATGGGCGTTCCCGTCAAGCTCGGATCGGGGGGCGTCGAGGAGATCGTGAAGCTCCGGCTGACGGCAGACGAGAAGAAGATGCTGCGGGCCTCTGCCGCCGCGGTACGCGAGGTCGTCGGGGT
>JAYTJO010000131.1:0-3127 GCA_043730975.1 Thermoleophilia bacterium
CGCGGGCGTGTAGCTCAGTTGGTCAGAGCAAGGGACTCATAATCCCCGGGTCGCAGGTTCGAGTCCTGCCGCGCCCATGCAAGGGTTTCGGGCGGCGAGCCCTTCGATTGCTCGTCAGGGTCGACGCTGGTCAAGGGATTGGGACTGGCCTGTCCAAGCACCCGAACCAGTGCGAGGGACCGATCGAGATGCCCTGGGTCGCAGCTTCTCCTTGGCCGGGCTCAATCGACGTCGATCAGGCGTTCACGCCGGTGCCGTAGCGCTGGCGCGCAGCCTCCCCGGACGTCCCGATGAGCGGCCCGATGGTGCGCCAGGAGTAGCCGTGTCTGCGCGCCTCGGCCACCGCATCGCGAATCGACCGTTCGGCGTCGGAGCGCGCCATCACCGATCGACGCAGCTCGGTGAAGACCGCCGGACCCCGCTCATCATCGGTATTCGGCTCGTACTGCTCGAAGCGCTTGGCCAGCTCATCGGCGTGATCGAGGATGGTCTTGGACGGTTCGCGGCATGAGCAACTCAGGAACTTCTCGCGGGCACGCATGGCAGGCTCAACGCTCACGGTGGCAAGTTGTTTGTGATTCGCCTCGTCGCAAGCCCGCGAGCCGTGCCGGCGCACCGTTGACGGTGACGAGGCGCCGGACCCCGACTCGGAGCCCGGCTCTGAAGCGATCGACGTCCGAGCCCGATTGAGAGCGAGTCGACAGGCCGACACGCAATGACCGCCACCCTGCGAGCGTTGAAACGGCGAGGCGTACCGCCACGCCGTGCCGAGGGCAGGCGCTCGAGCTCACGGTTGTGGGCGGGCTACTCGCGCACCCGGCCGGCAGTTGCTCCTCTCGGGACGGAAGGGAGGCAAGGAGACTGTCCGATTGACGACCGTCCTCAATCGGCGAGATGGTCCGTTCTGCGGAGCAGTTCGATGATCAATCCCACCCGCCAAACCAGCTCAGGGAGCTCATGCCCGGGCGACCGCTGATTGGCGGATCAGTACCTGGGGTGCAGGTCGTGTCTCCGCAGTCTTCGGGCGTAGGTGTCGCGCGCGGTGGCCGTCTGCGCCGGGTGCGCATTGGGTGCGAACGACGCCGATCCGCGTCGGCGGGACCCCGAGGCCGTGGAATGCGTTTGAGGGACCGCGCGTCCTCATCTGGCCGGGTAATCCCTTTCACTGTAAGGATTCTAAGGTTATGACAGGGACGGTCACACCCCCCAAAAGGTTAGTACGAAACCATACTTCTGCCACCACTTTCCCTGACCTTCGTTGAGTACCGGTTATCCAAAACCTCCCTACCGTTCTCGGCAATACCTAAGTACCAGCACATGGGTGTCGGTACTTGTCGTAGAACCAGCCGCAGTCCGCGACGTCACCGCACGGCGCCGACGCTCTCCAGGGAAGGATTTTCAACATGAAACGCACGATTCGGAAGAGCCGCAGGCTGCGCGCTGCGCTCGGAGGTGTCCTTGGTGCAGGGCTCTTGATCGGTGGAGCCGGCGTCAACGAGGCGGAAGCCGTCACGTTCATCAAGTCAGACCTCGACTTCATCCTGCAGCAGATCAAGATCTCAGAGAACCACGCGGCCGGGAACCCCCTCGTGGGAACGGGCCCGCTGCAGATCTCCAACCCCAACCTGATGTACGGGCTGCGGACGGTCGACGGCTCCGACAACAACATCCAGCCGAATCAGGCCGCCTTCGGCGCCGCCGACCAGGCGTTCCCGCGTCTGACGAGTGCGCTCTTCCGCGACGCGGAGGACTTCAACCTGTTCGGCCCGGGCGGGACGGGGCCGAGCCAGCCGGGCGGCACCCCCACGTCGTACCTGTCGAAGAAGGGTTTTGTCGAGGATTCGCAGCCGCGAGTCATCAGCAACCTGGTCGCGGATGCATCGTCGAACAACCCGGCTGCGGTCGCCGCGGCGGACCAGAAGCCCGGTTCCGTGAACGTCGATGACGGCCACCCGGCCAACCCGGACCCGTTCTTCATCCCGAACACCGCGACGGACGCAGGCCTCTCCGCTCCGTACAACTCATGGTTCACGTTCTTCGGCCAGTTCTTCGACCACGGCCTCGACCTGGTCAACAAGGGCAAGAGCGGCACCGTCCTCATGCCACTCAAGGACGATGACCCGCTGATCGCGGGCCGCGACGGCATCCGAGACGACGACCCGCTGACCACCGTGGATGAAGGCGCCGACGACCTGCCGGCAAACATGCGGTTCATGACGCTCAGCCGTGCCACCAACCAGCCTGGTCCGGACGGCAGGGTGGGAGACAACCCCGCGACGCCCGACACTGACGAGAGCGCCGACGACATCCACGAGGCGACCAACCAGACGACGCCGTTCGTGGACCAGAACCAGACCTACACGTCCCACCCCTCCCACCAGGTGTTCCACCGGGCGTACGTGCTGAACGCAGCCGGCAAGCCGGTCGCCACCGGCAAGCTCCTCGACGGGGCCACAGGTGGCCTTGCCAACTGGGCAGAGGTCAAGGCGCAGGCGCAGACGATGCTCGGGATCGCGCTCGACGACCACGACGTCCTCGACGTCCCGCTCCTTCTGACCGACAAGTACGGGCACTTCATCCCGGACCCGGACACGGGCTTCGCGCAGATCGTGACGAACGCAGGGAATCCCCCGATGGTCCCCCCGACCGTGGCTTCGGGCACGCCGGGCGCACCCGTCGACGCCACGCTGGCAGTCCGCACCGGACACGCCTTCCTCGACGACATCGCCCACAACGCGGGGCCCAAGGGCAAGTCGGCCGACACGGACGCCGCGCTCGGCCTTGCCAACGACCCGGTCACGCCGACAACCGGGAATTACGACAACGAGTTGCTCGACTCGCACTTCGTGACCGGTGACGGCCGCGGCAACGAGAACATCGGCCTGACCACCGTCCACCACGTGTTCCACTCCGAGCACAACCGTCTCGCGGATCACATCAAGGACGTCGTGCTGGCAACCGCCACGGCGGGGGACTTCACCTTCCTCAACCAGTGGCTGATCACAGCGGTCGACGCGGTGCCCGCCGACCTCGACACCCTCGTCTGGAACGGCGAGCGGATCTTCCAAGCCGCCAAGTTCGGCACCGAGATGCAGTACCAGCACCTCGTCTTCGAGGAGTTCGCACG
>JAYTJO010000132.1:0-5727 GCA_043730975.1 Thermoleophilia bacterium
ACGGAGCGCCTGAAGGATGCAATCACGGAGCTCGAGGAGGCACTCGCGTGAAGCCACTCCTCGTGATGGACGGCGACTCCTTCGCGCATCGGGCGTTCCACGCGTTGCCGAGGACGCTCCGACGTGACGACGGAGGGCCTGCCAACACGCTGATCGGGTTCATGTCGATGCTGCTGCGCCTGTGGAAGGCGGAGCGGCCGCGCGCCGTCGTCGTCGCCTGGGACACGATCGGCGCCCCCACCTATCGCAACGCGCTGCTCCCGACCTACCAGTCCGGCAGAGAGTTTGATCCCGAGATCGTCGATCAGCTCGCGCTCTTGCCCACCCTCGTGTCGTCGACGGGAATCGTCTGCGGGAAACAGGGCGGCTACGAGGCGGACGACTTCCTCGCCGCTGCTGTCGCCGCCGAACGGGCTTACGGTGGCACGACGCTCGTTGCCACCTCCGACCGCGACGCGTTCCAGCTCGCCGCAGACGACGTCACGATCCTGCAGCCCGTTCGGGGAGTCAGCGAGCTTGCCCGGATCGGCCCCACGGAGGTGCGTGAGCGGTACGGCGTCGAGCCGCAGCAGGTGCCGGACTTCATCGCACTGCGCGGAGATCCCTCGGACAAGATCCCGGGAGCACGCGGCGTCGGCGAGAAAACAGCGGCGACGCTGCTGCAGGCGTACCCCGACCTCGAGGCAATGCTCGCTGACGGTCGCTTCGAGAGCGAGGCAGAGCAGCTCCGGGTCTTCCTCCGCATTGCCACGCTCGACCCGTCCGCGCTGCTTCCCGAGTTGCCGGACGTTGAGCCGGACTGGGGTGCCGGAGCGGCTGCGGCTGAGGCGCTCGGGGTCGCACGGCTGGCCCGGCAACTGCGGGAGGCTTAGTGCGCCGTTCCGGAAGTCACTCGGGCCCTGGCGGCTGCAAAGCTACGCCGTGCTGTGTCCTCAGTCACCCCGGTATAGCCCCGATATCGGGGCTCCCTGCGTCCTTGCCCGGCTTGCTTTTCGCGCGCCAGGATCACCAAGTGACTTCCGAAACGGCGCACTGACATCGACCTCGTCAGCCACCCGGCGATGGTCGACCTGCACCCGACCGGCGATCACCACCCGGAGACGGGAGCGCGTCTGGCCGCCCTGCTCGCGGCGTTCAATCCCGAGCTCGAGGGAGGGCCGGCGAGTGTGGAGGCGATCGAGCGAGTGCACGACGGCGAGTACGTGGCACGGGTTGCGGCACTCGGCGAGGAGAGCTGGCTCGATGGGGACACTCCGGCCGGGCCGACAACGTGGGAGGCGGCGCGCCTTGCCGCAGGGTGCGCAATGCGCGCAGTCGAGGTGGGTGGGTTCGCACTCGTCCGCCCGCCGGGACATCACGCCCTCCCCGATCGTGGGATGGGCTTCTGCATCTTCGGGAGCGCGGCGATCGCGGCGCGCCATGCACAGGCCGAGCTCGGGATCGAGCGCGTGGCGATCGTCGACTGGGACGTGCATCACGGCAACGGCACCGAGGCGATCGTGCGTGACGACGAGTCGATCCTGTTCGTGTCGCTCCACCAGTGGCCGTACTACCCCGGCACGGGTGGACCCGACACGAGCGACGCGACCGTCCTCAACATTCCTCTTCCTGCCGGTTCGGGAGACGCCGCCTACGCGAACGCGTTTCGCTCTCTTGTCGAGCCGACCCTGAGATCGTTCGATCCGGAGCTGCTGATCGTCTCGGCCGGGTTCGACGCGCATGTTGATGATCCGCTCGCGAGCATGGCGGTCACCGCCGCCGGCTTCCGGGAGATGGCCGCGCGCTGCACGCAGCTCTGTCCCCGGGTCGCCGCAGTCCTGGAAGGCGGCTATAACGTCGCCACGCTGCCCGCTCTCGTCGAGGCCTCGCTCGAGGGGTTCGCGTCGTAGCATCGCCTTCGTTCAGCGACCCGAGCCGGACCGTTGAAACGGCCGGGGTGCGGCCCGGCCGTCTCGGTGCGGTTTACCCCGCTAGCTCCTCCTTGGAACCTGCGTTCTTCATCTATCGGCGGCGGCGGCCGTGGCTCGATCGCCCGGGCGGAGCGAATCCGATCGCCCGCATCGAGGGATTGCGCCGGGTGATCAAATCAATGCCCAAGCTGCTTGTGCCGCGACCCAGGAGCCGTTCCATCGGTCGCCGTAGGGGAGATGGCGCAGCCTCTCCCGGGAGCGAATACTGCGGCAACCGGCCTCAGGGGCAAGCACGCGCCACGGTGTGCGACCACGCTCTAGGTCCGCGCCGTGGCGAGCCGCTCGAGCGCTTCCCGGCGTGACGACACCCCGAGCTTCCGGAGGAGGCTCTTGACGTGCGAGCGCACCGTGTGCTCGGAGATGTACAGCCGGGCAGCGATCTCATCGGTGCCGAGGTGCTCGTCGAGGAGGAGGAGAACCTCGACCTCGCGAGCGGAGAGCTTCTGCGCAACCTCGTCGGGAATGCCACCCATCCGGCCGCCCTCGCGGACGCGATCGAGGAGTCGGCGAGCAATCGATCCGGACAGCGCCGCCTCGCCGTCCGCAACTCCGCGGAGGAAGAGCGCGATGCGCTCCGGCGGCTCGCTCTTCAGGAGGTATCCGGCCGCTCCGGCCCGGATCGCCTCGAGCAGATTCTCGTCCGTTCCCGATGCGGTGAGCACGACGACCTCGCTCTCGGGTGATGCCTCGCGGATGTGCGGCAGCGCGGCCAGCCCGTCCATGCCCGGCATCGTCAGATCGAGCAGCACGAGGCGCGGTCGAAGCCTGCCCGCCTCGGCAATCGCTTCCGCGCCGTCCGAGGCCTGCCCGACAACGTCGAAGCCGTGCTGTCCGAGGAGGGAAGCCAGTGCCTCCCGCGTGAGGGGGTGATCGTCAGCAATCAGGATGCTCTCCATAGGGGACTCATCGGCAGCAGCCCTCTTGCCGATTAGGGGGATGTGCAAAGCCATCCCTCGGACAGGTACCGGTCGTGGCTCGCAGGCGAGCTTTTGCTCATGTGTCTCCTCGGGCTGGGGACGGTCCTGCTCCTCCTCACGGATCGCCTCGACGGTTACGAGTTACCGAATGCGCGGATCGCTCTCGATACCGCCGTCGCGATCGTCGCCTCGATCGTGGCGCTTCTTGCTGCGATCAGATTCCTCGTCGAAGGGCGCGGCATGGATCTGCTGCTCGCGGCCGGATTCCTGGCGATCGGCCTCGGAACGGCGATCTTCGCGGTCGCGCCCGTGATTGTGATCAACGAGCTCGCGCCGGTCGAGGCCTGGGCGGCGATTGGCGCGGTCATGCTCGGAACGGTATTGATTGCCATGGCGCCGTTCGTGACGCGCCGGGTCACGAGGAGGCGGCGGGCGCTTGCCGTGACGCTCGGCATCGTCGGCGTCGCGCTCGTCGGAGTCTGGCTCGACTCCCGGGTGCTCCGCCTCGAGTTCGACCTCGGCCCAACAGGCGGCGCCCGCTCGGCGTCCGTGATCGTCGCCTACGCGCTCCTCACCGCGCTCTCCCTCATTGCTGTCGTCGGCTTTGGGTTGCGCTATCGCCGCCACGGGCGCGATCTCGACAGCTGGCTCACGCTCGCCCTCACCCTGGTCGTCTTTGCCGACTTGCATTACGTTCTCGCTCCCGCTCGTTCGAGTGACTACGTCCTTCAGAGCGATCTCCTGCGCATCCTTGCGTTCGGCGTCCTGCTCGTCGGAGTCTGGCGGGCGATCGGCAGCGCCGAGTTCGGCCGGGCTGTTGCGGAGGAACGCGCCCGGGTGGCCCGCGAGATCCACGATGGCCTCGCGCAGTATCTTTTCGCCCTCTCGACGCAGGTCAGCATGCTCGAGTCGGGTGCGGCGCTCGACGAGATCCTGCCGCGGTTGAAGTTCGCGGTCACGGGGGCGCAACAGGAGGCCCAGTTCGCAGTTCTCGCGCTCTCCGCCGCCGCGGGATCCGCGCCGTTCGACTCGGCCCTGAAACGCTATGTGGATTTTCTCGTGGCCGACGGAGGGATCGACGTCGAGGTGCAGATCGATCCGAAGGTGACACTCGCTCCCGACGAGGAGATCGAGGTGTTCAGGATCGTCCAGGAGGGGCTCGCAAACGCACGGAAGCACGCGGGGGCCCGCCAGGTGGAGGTCTCGATCATGCAGCAGGGTGATCGGCGAATCGTCCGCGTCGCCGACGACGGAGCCGGCTTCGAGAACGACGATCCGGGTGCGGGACAGGGCCTGAAGAACATGCGCGCTCGCGCCGCCGCGATCCAGGGCGCCTTTTCTCTTAGCTCGGCCCCCGGCAAGGGAACGGCGATCGAGGTAGTGCTGCGAGCTGTGTAGGTGCGCCGCCGGATGCTGTTGCTTGGTCAGCGGCAGTGCGCCGCGGTCTCCGCCCGAGCGGCGTCGCCCCGAGCGAGACACTGTCCCGCTTCACCTGGACGCTCGGATCTCGGCTGGAAGGCAGGCACGGAGATGACGCAGCTGCTCTGGGTGATAAGTTCGTAGTTCAGGTGAACATAAAGCAACTCAAATGAGTGCTATGCTTATCGGAATCATGGACATCTCCCGCCCCTGGGCGCTCATCCGCTCGCCGATTGATATGGAGGTCTTGCTCGTCCTTCTTGGGACGACGCGTCCTCTCACAGGTCGTGAGGTCGCACGCCTTGTGCGAGCTGGGTCCCAGCCAGCCGTCAACGCTATCCTCCGACGGTTGGCCGAGGGGGGTCTTGTTCATGCTGAGAAAGCCGGGAGCGCCTACCTGTACACGCTCAATCGTGAGCATCTCGCAGCCCCTGCGCTCGAGCAGCTCCTCGACATCCGCTCGGAGCTCGAGCGGCGCCTGCGCGCCGAGATCGCCGACTGGGAGATCGCTCCCGCACACGCCTCAATCTTTGGGTCGGCTGCGCGTGGCGACGGCGACACCCACAGCGACATCGACCTCCTCGTCGTCCGGCCAGCACGCGTAGCCGAGGACGATCCGCGCTGGCGGGCGCAACTGGAGCGGCTCTCCAATCGTGTCTACGGCTGGACCGGCAACCACGTCGGGCTCTCCGAGGTCTCGCCGGCCGACGCACTCCGACTCCGTCGCGAGCGTCCACCCGTCGTCGAGGAGCTGCGCCGGGATGCGGTCACACTCGCCGGGCGAGCGTTGACCGAGATCCTCGGAGAGCCCAGGTGACGAAACGAAGCGGTCGCACACGGCCATGTGATCGCGCGGACGCCCGTACACGCTTCGACAACGCGGGGAAGTCGTTGGAGGTCGCCGAACTCGCAGCCGGCGAGCGCGAGATCCCCGCCTCCCGTAGCGTCGCTGCGGCGCTCGCCGTCCTCTCGGGCATCGCCTCTGCGGACGCCGCCAGTTGCGCTGCGCTCGGTAGCCGCTCGCGCGGCGAGGATCACCGCGAAGCCGCGGCTCTGCTCCGCCAGATTGTTCCCGCCGGAGACCGGGCCGCCACTGCCCTGATCGACCTACTCAACCTTAGGGACACGGCGCAGTACGGCCTCATTCCGATCACGCAACGCGAGCTGACCGCGGCACTTCGCCGAGCAAGGATTCTGCTCGAGTTCGCCGGTGACGTCCTGCACCGGTAGATCACGATGGGGCTGTGGAGCGGCGACTGCACCCCCGGCAAGGGAACGGCGATCGAGGTCGTGCTGCGGGCTACCTCTTCCATCTATCTATAGAAAAGCCCCGCGGTAGCGGGGCTTTTCATTAGCAGGCCTGTAAGCCGGATCCTGTCGTGGGTGACCATCTCTCTGGGCCGGCAGTTACCTGACGGCTC
>JAYTJO010000133.1:0-1702 GCA_043730975.1 Thermoleophilia bacterium
ATTCCGGCGCTGCTCGATCGTGGGATCACGGTTCGGATCGCCACGACCGTCGAGGAGCAGACCGAGGATGAGCTTGCCCGCCTCTGCGTTTTGCATCGGCGCTGGGGCATCTCCGACGACGACCACATCGTTCGTGGAGTGGTGCGGCGTGGACGTGCGGAGCTCGCGGGGATGGGGATGACGCCGGGTGTGACGGACATTCTGCCCGAGCTGACGATCACGGCGGACGGCGCCTTCCTGCACCCGTTCGGCCCGACGGTGCGGCACGGCGTCACGGATCTCGACCTGCTCGTCTCCCGTCAGGTGTCCCCGCTCGAGCGAGCTGCCGAGCGGTTTCTGCGGCTCGTCTCTGACCAACCGGTCGGAACGGACGTTGCCCGCAACATCAGGTGAGCGTGACATCGGCCCCGCGGTCGCGGGGCGCCTGGATCAGCGAGATCGGCGCCCCGGGTGAGTGGGCGTGGTCGCTCGTCTTCCCGGCCGTCGTCGCGCTCGCCGTCGCGTTCGTCCCCGAGGCCCGGCGGTGGTCGCTCGACGCGAGACGACAGCAATGAGGCGCGCGGCAATCGCCGCGGCACTCGGGATCTCGATCGCAGTCGTCGAGCTACGCCTGCGGGGAGAGACGGATGTCCGGACCCAGGTCGTCGGGCAGATGGTCGCCTTCGCGCTCTTTCTTCCGGCCGCCTGGATCAGCTGGCGAGGGCTCGGGATCGGGCGCGCGGGGATCGTTCTCGTCCTTACCCTCGCGATCGTGATGCGCGCGTTCGCCCTCGATCCCGGGGCGCCCCCGCCCCTGACCACCGACACGTTCCGCTACGCCTGGGACGCGCGGCTCCAGGCGGCGGGCGTCAACCCGTATCGCTATCCACCCAACGATCGTGCGCTCTCGAAGTACCGGGATGCCGCAATCTGGCCGAACATCAACCGTCGCGACTGGCGTACCGTCTATCCGCCCGGAGCTCAGGCGTCGTTCCTCACTGCCCGAACGGTGTTCGGCAACGGCGTCCGCGCGACGACGTGGCTGTTTCTTCTTGCCGAGGCAGCGGCAATCGGGCTGCTCGTTCTTGTTCTCTCTCGCATGAGGGCGCCGCTCGAGCGAATCGCGCTCGTCGCCTGGCATCCGATTGCGATCAGCGAGATCGCGGCCAACGGTCATGTCGATACGTTGGCGCTTCTCGCCGGTGCCGCGCTCCTGGCCGCGTGGCAGGCGCGCAGATTCACGCTTGCGGGTCTCGCCGTCGCCCTCGGCGCGCTCGTCAAGTTCGGTCCGATCCTGCTCGTGCCCGCTCTCGCCCGTCGGGGCCGTTGGCGATTCGCGCTTGCGGCTGTGATTCCGTGCCTTCTTGCGTACATCCCGTACCTGGCTGTCGGCCGGGGGGTCTTCGGGAGCATTCCGCACTACGTCCGCCACGAGGAGCTCGGCTCACTCGCCTGGACAACGCTGCGCCCGCACCTTGGCTGGATGCTTGCACTCAGGGTCCTGCTCGTCGTTCTGCTCGTCGTCGTCGCCGTGCTGAGCCTCAGGGAGCACGCCTCGATCGATCAGGTCGCGCGGACATGCCTCCTCGTGCTTGGCGGGTTGCTGCTCGCGAGCGCGAATCTGCAGCCCTGGTACACCCTCTGGCTGCTCCCGTACCTCGCGATCACCGCGGCCCCGGCATGGCTCTGGCTCACCGGAACGCTTCCGCTTCTCTACGTCTAT
>JAYTJO010000134.1:0-2568 GCA_043730975.1 Thermoleophilia bacterium
GAGCGTCCCGGTGACGCGGCAACTCGTCGAGCAGGACAAGGTCTTCGCGGTCTTCAATTCGCTCGGTACTGCGCACAATGTCGCGGTTCGCCCGTACCTGAACGCCATGAAGGTGCCCCAGTTGTTCGTCGCTTCCGGTGCGACGACGTGGGGGCGGGACTACGGGCAGTATCCGTACACGATTGGCTTCCAGCCGAGCTATCAGGCCGAGGGCTGGGTGTACGGCAAGTTCCTTGCGCGCACCGCGCCCGGCGCAAAGGTGGCCGTGCTGTTCCAGAACGACGACTACGGCAAGGATCTCCTCGGCGGACTCAAGCGCGGTTTGCAGCGCTCGAAGGTAAAGGTCATCGCGGCGGAACCGTACGAGGTCACGTCACCCGACGTCGCCTCGCAGATCGCGAAGCTGAAGGCGTCCGGTGCGGACACGCTCGCGATCTTCGCCACGCCGACGTTCGCCATTCAGGCCTACCAGTTTGCGAACAAGCTCGGGTGGAAGCCGAAGCACGTCATCAACAACGCTGTCGCGTCGGCCTCGACGACGATGCAGATCGCCTCGTCGGCCGGCCAGAACAAGCTCGTCAACGGCACGATCTCGATCCAGTTCCTCAAGGATCCGACCGATCCGAAGTGGAAGAACGACGCCGCGATGAAGCTCTACCGCTCGATCATGAAGAAGTACGCGCCGAGCGCGAACGTGGCTGACCCACTCCACGTCTACGGGATGGCGTCCGCCTGGACGGCCACAGACGCGTTGAAGAAGGGCGGCAAGAACCTGACCCGCGAATCGCTCCGAACGACGCTCGACACGTTTACGGCGACGGGCAACCCCTTCATGCTGCCCGGCATCGCAGTCAGGACCGCGGGGAAGGATCACTACCCGGTCGAGCAGATGCTCCTGCAGAAGTGGCAGAACAATTCCTGGAACTCGTTCGGCGGGCTCTGGGGCTATCGCGCCTCGTGACCCCGGTATGCTCACTCCTCCGGCGCGAGGAGACCGCCCGGCGAACCGAGCACCGCGCCGATGACCCACCTCGTCTCCGAGATACTCGCCGCACCCCTCGACGACCTCATGGCAGAGGCGCGGGCGCTCCGTCGCGGGCACCTCGTTACGTACTCGCCCAAGGTCTTCATCCCGCTGACGACGCTGTGTCGTGACGTTTGTGGCTACTGCACGTTCGCCCGCCCGCCTCGACGTGGTGAGCGGGCGTACCTGTCCGTGGAGGACGTGCTCGAGATCGCGCGGGCCGGCGCTGCTGCAGGTTGTACAGAGGCGCTCTTCACGCTGGGCGACAAGCCCGAGCTCCGGTACCGGGTGGCGCGTGACGAACTTGCCTCACTTGGCTTCGGGGGCACGATCGAGTACCTCGCGCATTGCGCAGAGCGTGTCCTCGACGAGACGGGTCTGCTGCCTCACCTGAACCCGGGCGTGATGAACCGACGGGAGCTCGAGCTCCTGCGCCCGGTCTCCGCGTCGATGGGGATCATGCTCGAGACGGTCTCCGATCGGTTGTCGGAGAAGGGCGGCCCGCACTGGGCTTCTCCGGACAAGGTTCCCGCGGTGCGGCTCAAGACGATGCGCCTTGCGGGCGAGCTCTCGATCCCGTTCACGAGCGGGATCCTGATCGGGATCGGGGAGACTCGTGCCGAGCGACTCGAGGCGCTCCTCGCTCTCAAGACGCTCGGTGAGCAGCACGGCCACATCGGCGAGGTGATCGTGCAGAACTTCCGCGCCAAGCCCGGCACGCGGATGGCCGACCATCCCGATGCGGCCTTCGACGAGCAGCTCTGGACGATTGCCGCGGCGCGGGTTCTGCTCGGAGCCGATTGGCACCTGCAGGCTCCGCCGAACCTCGCCTACGACGACTTCCCGCTGCTTCTCGATGCCGGGATCGACGACTGGGGCGGCGTCTCGCCGGTCACGATCGACCACGTCAATCCGGAGGCGCCGTGGCCGGAGGTCGAGCGGCTGCGTGAGGCCGTCGCGTCGCGCGGCCTTTCTCTCGCTCCGCGTCTGCCGCTCTACCCGGAGTACGTCGCCGACCTCGATCGCTGGGTCGACCCCGCAGTGCGCCCCGCCGTGCGTCGGGCGGCGGATGCACTCGGGCTCGCCCGCGAGGATCGGTGGGCTCCCGGTGAGCCGGTGACCGTCCCGTTCCTCGTCCGTCGCGACGCGCTTCCGCTCGAGCTGACCGGAGAGGAGCTTGGCCCGAACGAAATCGAGCGCCTCTTCGAGGCACGAGGAGCGGAGCGCGAGCGGGTGTTCGCGGCGGCCGATCAGCTCCGCCGAGAGGTCTGCGGCGACGAGGTCACCTATGTCGTGACCCGAAACATCCAGTACACGAACGTCTGTTACTTCAGGTGCGGCTTCTGCGCGTTCTCGAAGGGGAAGCTCGCCGAGAACCTGCGCGGCCCCGCCTTCCTCGTCCCGCTCGACGAGATCGTGCGTCGATCCGAGGAAGCCTGGGAGAGAGGCGCCACCGAGGTCTGCCTCCAGGGCGGCATTCATCCGGCGTTCACCGGCGACTATTACGCCGACGTCGTCTCTGCGATCAGGGCCGCGCTCCCGGA
>JAYTJO010000135.1:0-2752 GCA_043730975.1 Thermoleophilia bacterium
CCGCAGGGCGGGCGCAAGCACCCCCATCAGGAGTTTCTCTCCATCGATACGACCAACATCCTCTTCATCTGCGGCGGAGCGTTCGCCGGCCTCGACCGGATCGTCGAGCGCCGGATCGGAGCGAACTCCGTCGGTTTCGGCGCCAACGTGCGGTCGAAGCACTCGGGCGAAGGTGCCGAGCTGCTGTCGGCCGTGATGCCGGAGGATCTCGTCAACTTCGGCCTCATCCCGGAGTTCATCGGCCGCCTGCCCGTCGTTTCTGCCGTGCATCAGCTCCGGCGCGACGATCTCGTACAGATCCTCACCGAGCCGAAGAACGCGTTGACCCGCCAGTACCAGCGATTCTTCGGCTACGACACGATCGAGCTCGTCTTCACCGACGACGCGCTTCTCGAGATCGCCGAGAAGGCGCTGAAGCGTGAGACCGGTGCCCGCGGCCTTCGCTCGATCATCGAGGCCGCGCTCCTCGACGTGATGTTCGAGCTCCCGTCCCGCAAGGACGTCTCCAAATGCGTGATCACGAAGGAGACGATCTCGAAGGGCCTCAGCCCGACACTCGTCACGAGCGGGGCGGCGGACGAGGGCGACGAGTTCGGCGCTGCAGCGGGGAACGCCGCGTCGTAGCCTGACGGTCGCCCACGACGCGAGGCGCCGTACACTCTTGGCTGCCGATGGAGACCGACGCGACCATGGAACCGCTCTACAAGCCTGACGGCGTCGAGGCCCGCTGGCAGCGCGCCTGGGAGGCAGAGGGGCTGTACGCCGCAGGCGTCGGAGCCACCCGCGACGAGAGCTACGTCATCTGTGTTCCGCCGCCGAACGTCACCGGCGACCTCCATCTCGGGCACGCCCTCAACGGCTCGATCCAGGACGTGCTCGTGCGCTGGCACCGGATGCGCGGCTACCGCACACTGTGGCAGCCCGGGTATGACCACGCCGGAATTGCGACGCAGAATGTCGTGGAGAAGCAGCTCGCGAGCGAAGGGCTGACGCGTCACGATCTCGGCCGCGAGGCGTTCGTCGCCCGGACGTGGGAGTGGCTCGAGTTGACCGGCCGCACGATCATGGTGCAGTACCGACGGCTCGGAGCGTCGCTCGACTACGACCGCGAGCGGTTCACGCTCGACGAGGGGTATTCGCGCGCGGTGACGACGTTCTTCGTTCGCCTCTGGGAGCGCGGCTGGATCTACCGCGCGAACCGGATCGTCAACTGGTGTCCCTTCCACCAGACAGCGATCTCGGATCTCGAGGTGTTGCACGAGGAGATGGATGACGTGCTCACCTACGCCCGCTACCCGTTTGCCGACGGTGGCGCCGCGGTGGGCGATGGGGTGGACGGCATCGTGATCGCCACAGTGCGGCCCGCGACGATTCTCGGTGACGTCGCCGTCGCGGTGCATCCGGACGACGAGCGTTACCTGAGTGCGATCGGCCGGCAGGTGATCGTCCCGTACGTCGAGCGTCCCGTGCCCGTGATCGCCGACGAGCGTGTCGACCCGACGTTCGGTACCGGGGCCCTCAAGATCACGCCCGGCCACGATCCGACCGACTTCGCGATCGGTCGCGACCACGAGCTTCCCGAACCGATGGTGATCGGCCTCGACGGCAGGATGAACGAGCAGGCCGGGGATCTGGCCGGCCTGATGCAGACGGAGGCGGACGCCGCGGTGATCGCCTGGCTCAAGGAGCGTGGTCAGCTCGTGAAGCGGGACAACTACCGTCATGCCGTTGGCACCTGCGAGCGATGTCACACGCGTATCGAGCCTCTGATCTCGCTGCAGTGGTGGTGCAAGATGGAGGAGCCGGCCCGGCCGGCGATCGAGGCGCTGCGGGAGCGACGCGTTACCTTCCATCCCGAATCGCAGCATCGGTTTGCCATCGCCTCGCTCGAGGAGATCCCCGACTGGTGCCTCTCGCGCCAGCTCTGGTGGGGGCATCAGCTGCCGATCTGGACGACGCCGGACGGCGAGGTGATCTGCGCAGTGACGGAGGAAGAGGCGCAGCAGCGCGCGGGCACCGGCGTCGCGTTGACCCGTGACCCGGATGTCCTCGACACGTGGTTCTCGTCGGCGCTCTGGCCATTCGCGACGCTCGGGTGGCCCGACGAGACGCCGGAGCTCGCGGCGTACTACCCCGGGAACGTCAACTCGACGGCACGGGAGATCATCCGCCTGTGGGAGAACCGCATGATCTGGGCGGGGCTCGAGGTGATGGGTGAGGTGCCGTTCACGGACGTGATCATCCACTCGACCGTGCTCGCGACCGACGGGCGCCGGATGTCGAAGAGCCTCGGCACGGGCGTCGATCCGATCGAGATGATCGACGCGCACGGGGCGGACGCGACGCGCTACGGGCTCCTCAAGATCTCGTCCACGCAGGACGTCCGCTTCTCGCCCGGAGCGATCGAGGAAGGCCGGAAGCTTGCGAACAAGCTCTGGAACGTCGCGCGTCTCATCCTGCAGAACGCAGGCGACGCTGAGCCAGGCATCGAGCCGACCGCGCTCGAGGAGCGCTGGATTCTCGCTCGGATCGACGCAGCCCGCGAGGAGGTAGAAGCTGCGTGGGCGGCGTTCGACTTCGCGACCGCTGCCAACGCGCTCTATCACCTCACATTCGACGACTTCTGCGACTGGTACGCGGAAGCGGTCAAGCCACGTCTCTACGAGCACGAGCTCACCGCAACCGCAACGGCGCTCGCTGCCCTCGAGCGACTTCTCGTGTTGCTCCACCCGATGCTTCCCCACGTAACCGA
>JAYTJO010000136.1:0-10052 GCA_043730975.1 Thermoleophilia bacterium
GCGACGGAGTCGTAGGCCTGCATGAGCGGGTAGAGGAGCTCGGAGATGGAGACTGGCTGCCCCGCAGCGACGCGCTTCGAGAAATCGTCGCGCTCGAGGAGCTGCGCGACGGTCAACGTTCGCGTCAGCCGCACGACATCGGCGAAGGAAAGCTCTGCGAGCCACTCGCCATTGAAGCGCACCTCGGTGCAATCCGGGTCGAGAATCTGCATCGCCTGATCGACGTAGGTCTTCGCGTTCGCGTCGATCTCGGCATTCGAGAGGATCGGGCGCTCGGCCGAGCGCCCGGACGGATCGCCAATGCGAGTCGTGTAATCGCCGACGATCAGAACGCCGATGTGACCTGCGTCCTGGAACGCGCGCATCCGCTGCAGCGGGATCGCGCGACCGACGTGGATGTCGGGCGAGGTCACGTCGATGCCGAGCTTGACGCGAAGCGGCCGCCCGAGCTTCAGCTTCGCCTCGAGCCCTCCCGCCGGCAGCAGGTCTACATGGTTCCGGGTGAGGAAGGTGATGTCGTCCACAGGGGATGATTCTACGGTGCAACGGCGCGCGCGACGTGCTCGGGCGAGAGCTCGTCGACCGATCGGCAGCCCGTGAGATGCAGAGCGACAGCGAGCTCCTCGCGCAGGAGCTCGAGTACCTGCCGCGCACCCTCCTCGCCGCGTGCGGCGAGCCCCCAGAGTGGCTGGCGGCCTGCGAGCACAGCGTCGGCGCCGAGCGCAAGTGCCGTGGCAACGTCAGTGCCGCGCCGGATGCCGCTGTCGAGCAGGATCTCGAGCCGGTCGCCAGCTGCCTCGACGATCGCCGGGAGCGCCTCGATCGTCGGCATCACGCCGTCGAGTTGGCGGCCGCCATGATTCGAGACGACGACACCCGCGGCACCGTGCTCGGCCGCGAGAACGGCGTCCGTTGGCTCGAGCACGCCCTTGACGACGACCGGAACCTCGACGGAGGAGGCAAGGCGTGCAAGGTACGCCCAGTCGAGCGCCGGGTCGAGGATCTCCATTCCCTCTCCCTCCACCCCACGCTCGAGCGCGTACCGCACCGATGGCATGGTCTCCTCCGGGAAGGCCCACTGGATTCTCCGCTCACGATCGCGCGCACCGACGACCGGGAGGTCAACAGTGAGAAAGACGGCGGCGAAGCCTGCGTCGATCGCCTGGGCGATCAGCTCGTCGGTGACGCCGTGGTCTCGAAAGACATAGACCTGAAAGAACCGCACGCCGCCGGGCGCCGCGGCAGCAACCTCCGCGACGCTGGCGTTGGAAAAGGTGGAGAGACAGAACGCCGATCCGGCAGCGGCTGCTGCGCGAGCCATCCCCACCTCGGCGTCGGCGTGGGCCTTCTGCTGGTAGGCAACCGGAGCGACGACGACGGGCGAGCTCACGTTGCAGCCGAGGACGGTCGTCTCGGTGGAGGTCGACTCGATGCCGCAGAGAATCCTCTGGCGCAGCCGCCACCGCGCAAACGCCGCTGTGTTCTCGCCGAGCGTCTGCTCGCGACCCGAGCCGCCGCGGAAGTACTCGGCCCAGTCGGGGTCGAGCTGCTCGGCGGCAAGAGCCTCGACGTCGGTAAGGGTCAGCGGCGTCTCCACCGCTGGAGCCTACAACGGGTAGACGACGAGGCCCCAGGCAGCGAGCGCATACCAGGCGCCGAAGGCGAGGCTCATCACGCCGATCACCGGCGCAACACCATTGAACGAGCCCGCCACGCGGTCGGAGGAGAGCGTGATCCCGAAACCTGTTGTGACGAGGGTCATCGAGACGGCGGTGAAGATGGCAAGCACGATGAGCGCGATGCAGGCAATCGCGGTCGAGGGGATCGCTGCCAGGATCAGCACGCCCACACCGGCGCTGCCGCCGATCCCGTGAACGAGTCCGATCCCGAAGGCGCCGGCTGGCGTTCGCACCGGGTGATGGTGGTACTCGTCCTCGTGGACGTGCGCATGGAGGTTGAAGTAGCCGTGGCGCCAGCGAACGAGCAGGCGAAGTGCAAGAAAGACGATGAGTGCCGCGACCGCCGTCTCGGCGCCCTGCTGCACCCGCTCCGGGAGATACTGCTGAAAGAGGAGGATCGGAAGGCCAAAGAGCACGAGCGTCAGAGCGTGCCCGAGGCCCCAGAACGCGCCGAGCCGAGCGGAAGCGCGGCTCGCGCGCTCACCCCCCGAGGCGACGAGCGTCGTCACGGCCGCGATGTGGTCGGGATCGGTCGCATGCCGGAAGCCGAGAAGCAGCGCGACGAGGATCACGACCCCCACGGAGGCACCGTTCGAGAGGCCAGCAATTGCGTCGTCGAGCCCAAACATGATGGTTGTTCGCCCGCCTTTCCCGATCGGTTCAGATCACGCCCGGAAGGGCCTTGACGGTCAGCGCGACGCCGACGCCGAGGATCACGAGGGCGCTCAGCGCCGGAAGCGCGCGAACGACCCGTCCCTCGAACGACACCCGGCTGAAGGCGCGGCGGGCGAAGACGGCGACCAGGCCGATGCACGTGATCGTCGCGGCGAGGCCGAGGCTGAACGCCGCGATCAGCGCGAAGCCGAAGCCGACCCGGTGGACGGCGATCGCGGACAGGAGCACGACGAGGGCCGACGGGCACGGGAGGAGGCCCGCGGCGATGCCGACGCCGAGGATTCCCCGCGACGTGAAGGAGTCGTCGCTCGATGCAGTGTGGTCGTGCGTGTGGCCGTGATCGTGCGAGTGCGCGTGATCGACGTGATCGTGGTGGTGGTGCTCGGCATGAATGTGCTCGTGGTGACCATGCTCGTGCGAGCCGTGCGTATGCGTCTCGTCGCCGTGCTCATGGTCGGCCCAGCCACCCGTGCGGAGCCGGGAACGAAGCACGCCGAAGCCGACGAGCACGACGAGCAGACCGGATGCGAGCGTCAGCCACGGATAGAGCTGATCGGGAACGATGAACTGCGAGAGCAGGAGCGTCACGAGCCCGAGTGCGAAGACCCCGAAGGTGTGGGTGACGGTCACCGTCGCACCGAGGAGAAACGCATGGCGAGGCTTCCCCTTCGTTCCCACGAGGTACCCCGCGACGAGCGCCTTGCCGTGGCCGGGGGTCAGTGCGTGGACGGATCCCCAGAAGGCCGCAATGAGAAGGCTGATCAGGATCACACCGAGTGAGAGGTCACCGCGCTCGATCAGGGATTCGAATCCTCCCGAGGAGTGCTGGACGGCAGGCGTCTCGCCGATCACCGGTGGTGCTGCTCCTGCCCCACCCGGTGTGAATTCGGCGGTCGCGCTGCGCACGTCGAGCGGCGAGCGCAGGAGGTCCTTCGGATAGGCACGGAGCTCGTCCGAACGACTCGACTCGTCGACCGACGCGGTGTCGATTCGAGCGCCGTCGCGTGCGTTGATCGTGATCTCGCGCCAGCCGATCCTGCTCGCGAAGGACCTGTCGGTGAACGAGAGGCGAGAACCGGCGGCCGGCGCCTCGTAGATCGCATCGAAACGAAGCGTCTTCAGCCCACCCGCGCCGGGACGCTCGGAGGTACGGTGCGCAACGACAGTGAGCGGCACACGCTTGCCGTCGACCTTCAGGTCGAGGTGCTTCGCAAGCGATGCGGCGTAGCCGGGGCGACGTACCTCTGCACCTTCCTGAAAGGTTGGAATCTCCGCGAGGTCGAGAGCAAAGCGGACGTACACCTTGTCGCCCGCGAGGTCGACTCCCGCGAAGTGGTTGACCGTGAAATTGCCGAGCGGATGGGCAGACGCGGTGGTGGGAGCGCCGAGCGCTGCGACCGCGGCGGCGAACGTCACGAGGAGGACGAGCACCAGTCGCTTCATGAGAGGGCCTTTCGTGCGAGAGGAGCGAAGCGGACGGAGAAGTGCGGGTTGAGCGCGAGGGCGCGCTGGTACCAGGTGCGCATTCCCGCCTTGTCGCCGGCACACCCGGCGGCGTACCCGCGGTGGAAGAAGAGGAGTGCGTCCTGCGTCCCAAGCCGGAGCGAGCGCTGCGACCATTGCACGGCCTCGCCGCACCGGCCTGCGCGTGCAAGCGCCCAGCCGAGAGCGTCGTCGCCGTAGACGGAAGGACGATCGGCCCGAGCTTTGCGCGCCAGAGCAACGGTCTGCGTCGGAGCGATCCGATGGTCGGCCCGATGGACGGCGGACTCGAGGTCGACGCGAACACCGTTCGCTGCGAGAAGCTTGTCGATAGCGCCCACGGTGGCCTGCTGGCGCCGCGCAGCCCCCACGTCGCCGCGACGCTCGAGGAGATCGCCGAGCAGCGCGACGAACTGTGGCAGCGGAATCGCGTCGGATGCCCGTCGGGCGTAGGCAATCGCGGGCGTGAGGCGCCCCTGAGCCGCCTCGACGCGCGCCATCTGCTCGAACGCGTACACGTAGCCCGGGTCGATCGCGAGCGCCGCCCGGAAGCGGCGCTCGGCCGTCTCGAAGCGCCCGCGGCCGAGTTCGAGCTTGCCGATCTCGACGTGACTCCACGCCGTCGCCTCTGGCTGCCCGCCGGCTGCGTCGAGCGCGAGCTCCATCGCGGCGATCGCACCTTCGCGATCGCCCGTGAGTTCCCGCGCGTAGGCGATCCGGGCGTAGGACGCGAGGGTCGGCCGGACGGAGACCATCTTCTCGAACGTGGCGAACGCCGCGTCGTAGCGCCCGAGCTCGATCTGAGCGTCACCGATGACGCCGTAGGGTCGCGCCGCGAAGGGCGCGAGCTTGTGTGCCCGGCGCCCGATCACGAGCGCCTGGCGGAATTCGTGCTGGAGCAGGGCGAGGTTCCCCAGGCCGAGTGTCGCCGTAGGGTCGTCCGGGTTCGTGCGGAGCGCCTTCGTCAACGCAGCCTCCGAGCGGGGCAGGAAGCCGGCATCTCCGGTTTCACGCCACCGCACCTGGTAGGCCAGGCCGAGAGAGGCAAGTGCTTCGGTGTTGCGCGGGGCCGATACGAGCGCGGCCTCCAGCCGTGCGATCGTGGCCTCCGAGCCGCCCTGGACGATCCCGGAGAGCGCACTCTCCGAGATCGCCTGGGACGAGTCGACGGCTGTAGACCCGGCGGAGGGAGACTCCGCAAGCACGCCTCCGAGGAGCCCTCCCGCGAGCAGCACGATCGCGACCGCGCCGCCGACGAGAAGCTTTGTGCGATGTCTCATCGAAGTCTCCCTCCTCTCCGTCTCTACCTGTGGCCGGTGTGGTCGTAGCCCTGGTTCGGTGCCGCGACGTACGGGAACTGCGGCAGGAACGCCTGCTCGTTCGTGTCCACCCCGTCGCCGACCAGGTTGTTCGGCGTCAGGTTGCAGAGGCCGAGCACGCCACCCCCACCAGGGGGCAGCCCGCCGAGCACGTCGCCGTACCCGCAGGCGACCGCACGGAGCTCGATGTCCGTGACGTCGTCGGCGAGGCGGCGCCCGTTCGGGAAGCCCTGGAGATCACCGGCGAGAGCGCCGAGCTTGTCGGGGCTTGGCGTCACGGGGACGGCCGTGTTGAGACGCAGCAGGTCTGCCTGCGTCGGGCCTGTGAAGTTGAGGCCCGGCACACCTGTGAGCAGCACCGCGACGAGGTCGCCACGGCCGGTTGTGGCAGCGTCCATCAGCGGCGGGTAGAGGAAGTTGATCAGACCCGTCAGCTCCGGCGTCGTGTAGTGACTCGCGAAGGCTGCGTCGTCCTTCGGATCGGACGCGTTCCAGAGATCCTTCTTGCCGAGTGGGATGATCACTTCGTTGACGAGCGGGTTACCGAGACGCGAGACCTGCACCTGCGGGCCGTTCGCATCGATCGTGCCGTTCTCGCGGAAGATCCGCACCTTCGGGCGGCTGGCACTCGTGTAGATGCCGATGGTGCCGTTCGCGTTCGGCGCCTTGACCAGATCCGTCTTCGGCACCTGGATGGCGAGCGTGTGGACGTTGTAGTTCTTGACGCCGTCCTGCCCGGCCGCGGTCGCGAGCGGAATCAGGTGAGCTGCATTGAACGGTCGCAGTCCGCCGAGGTCGAAGATCGAGCCGAGGTCGACGAAGAACGGGTCGTCCCGCGGTCCGACGAACGTCTTGCGGCCACCGGGGAGGCTCTGAACCGCCTCGTAGGCGTTGTACGACGGGTTCGAACGCGGCCCGATGTTCGCGTGTGCCACCGGGGCATCGCTCACGAGCACGGTCCTGGTGTCGCCTGCGACCCGCGTCACGGTGTACGTCTGCCTGACGCTGAGATCAGAGTCGGTAGCGGACGTGACCTGGCCGGTGTTGTAGAGGAACGTGTTCGGGTTCGAGAGGATGGTCTTGAACCTGAACTCGTAGGTGATGTCCTCCCGGCCGTCACCCGTGTTGTCGACCTTGATCGCATAGGTCGCGGTCGGGTCGAGCTTGTAGTAGTTGGGCCCGCCCGCAGGATCTTCGAACGGGATGTAGTTGGCCACGATCGTGACCGTGTCCTGCGCGTCCGGACTGACGAACGCGTACAGATCGGTGCTGTCGGCCGTCGGATCGTCCGCGATCAGCGGTGCTTCCCGATGGCTCGATGCGCTTGCGCCCGCCGGCCCATGGCCGGCGAACATGGCTGCCAGGGCTGCCGTGGCGACGAGCACCGCGAACCCGAACAGTGCGAAGCCTTTCTTCATCGTCATGATCCCTTCCCTCCGTGTGGATTGCCGCTTGTTCGTTTGTTGCGGCTGGTCGGTTCGGTCGGGGGCGAGGCTCGCTTGCCTCGCCCCCGACCTGCCTCTGCCGTTACGGCTTCTGGAGGCCCTTGCCGTTCGCGAACCCACTCTCGGGATCCGCGATGTACGGGAACGAGCTCATCAGCTTGGTGTCGCCCGCGTTGACACCGTCGCCGAGCGGGAGCTTCGTGCCCTTCAGGAACCCGCCGACAGCCTGCTCCGCGATGTCGATCACGTCGTCACCGAGACGCCTGCCGTTCGGCCAGCCTTGCGTGTCGCCGCCAAGGACGCCGAGGCGGTTCGGATTGGCAGTCACCGGAATCCCGAGGTTGAGACGGAGAACGTCCGCCAGCTTCGGCCCGGTGTAGTTGAGTTTCGGGACGCCCGTGAGCAGGACCGCGACGAGATCGTCACGGCCCGTCTCGGGCGCACCGAGCTTGTACAGCTTGTTGATCACCGCGGCGAGAATCGGCGTCTCGTGGTACTTCTTGTACGCCGAATCGTTCCATGGCTGCTGCGCGTTCCAGAGGTCCTTCAGCCCCGTGGGGATGATGACCTCGTTGACGAGCGGGTTGCCGAGACGGTTGACCTGAACCCAGGAACCGCTGTTGCGGGTCTTCTGGCCGCGGGTCGTGACCTTCCGTCGCTCGACCGACGACCAGACGCCGACGGTGCTGTTCTTCGCGTTCAGCTCGGCAATCGGAACCTGGACGCCGAACGTGTGAACGCCGTAGCCCGAGAAGAAGTCCTTGCCGCCGCCCGCGTTCCCCGTGCCCTTGCGGATCGCGACGAGGTCGAAGATCGCCCCGATGTCACCGAAGAACGGATCGTCACGCTGACCGGCGAAGGCCTTCGAGCCGCCGCCGAACGAGATGATCCCCTTGTCCGCAAGCGCGCGGTAGTTCGGGGTCGAGCGGGGGCCGATGTTGTTCGGAGGCGTGGTGCCCCGAGCGACGATCTTCGACTTCCCACCCTCGATCCGCGTGACCGTGTACGGCTGTGCCGTGTCACCCAGGAAGAACGGACCGGTCTTCGTCTGGAACTGGAACCGGTAGATCACGTTCGGCTTCACGTCGCCGTCCGTGTCGATCTTGATGTTGTACCGCGCGCCGGGCGAGAACGTGTACCAGTTCGGCCCCGCGGCGGTGTCCTCACCGGGGATCACGTTCGCGAGCAGCGTGACGGTGTTCGGCGCGTCCGGACTCCGGAACGCGTACAGGTCAGTCAGGTCGGCCGACGGGTCTTCCGCGATCAGTGGTGCCTCCCGGTGGCTCGAGGCCGATCCTGCTGCAGGCCCGATCGTGAAGATCGCGGCCACTGCTGCGAGCGCAACCGCGAGCGCGACGCCCGCCAATCCAAGTGCCTTCCTCATCGAGGTTCTCCTTCGGTAGATGAATGAACGGCACTGGTTCGCGCACATCGGCGTGGCGGTTCGATTCCGGCGTGCACCGAACCGAACGGCCTCCTTCCGACGAAGTACCGCGATGAGAATCGCGTTCAAGACCGTGGTACCCTCGGCCGACCAGCCGGTCTCCTGGTCCATGCGAAAGCATCACGCCCACCTCTCGGACGAGGCTCTCGTCGCGCTCGTCGCCCGGGGCGACGAATCCGCGCTGGCCGAGCTCTACGATCGCGTCGGTCGCGTCGCGTACGGTCTCGCGTTTCGCGTGTTGAGAGACGACCGCCTGGCCGAGGATGCTGTTCAGGAAGCGTTTCTCGCCGTCTGGCGCACGGCAGCCGCGTTTCGAGCCGAGCGTGCCAAGGCGAGCACGTGGATTCTCACGCTTGTCCACCGACGAGCCGTCGACGTCGTCCGCCGTGAGGAACGCCGTCGCACCGAGCCACTCGACGAGGCGACCCGCGACGCCGCGACGAGCGAATCCGCGGAGGACGCAGCGTGGCTCGGCTTCGAGCGGCAGCGCGTCCAGGGAGCGCTCCGGCAGCTGCCGGACACACAGCGTGAGGCGATCGAGCTGGCCTACTACGGCGGCTACTCACAGTCCGAGCTTGCAGAGAGACTGGGATTGCCGCTCGGTACCATCAAGAGCAGGATGTTTGCCGGGCTCGCGCGGCTGCGCGAGCTTCTCGACGACGGAGCCGAGGAAGGGTCATGGACGCCGAACTCCACGAACTGAGTGCCGGCTATGCGCTCGATGCCCTCGAGCCCGAGGAACGGGACGCTTTCGAGCGTCACCTTGCCGGCTGCCCCGAGTGTCAGGAAGAGCTCGCCTCGTTCTGGGAGGTCGCCGGAGCGCTCGCGGTCGCGACGGAGAGTCGCGCACCGAGCCCGGAGCTCCGCGACAGGATCATCGCCGATGCACAGGCCGAGAAGCAGACGGTGGTTTCGCTCGACTCGCGCCGACGCATCTCTCCCGTGCTCGCCGCGGTCACCGCCGTTGCAGCGGCAGCCGCGATCGGCCTCGGGATCTACTCGATCTCGCTGAGCAATGACCTGGACTCGACCCGCTCGGCCCTGACCGCGCAGGAGAATGCCGCCGCGCTGCTTGCCGACCCGAACGCGACCTCCGTCGCGCTCCAGTCCGGCACGGGCCGACTCGTTGTCGACGGCGACGGCGAGGCCGTGCTCGTCCTCAACGACCTCCCGGCTGCACCTGCCGGCAAGACCTATCAAGCGTGGATCGTCGATGGTCAGGTGCCCGTCTCGGCCGGAACCTTCGTGTCGACGGACGACCAGGCGGTCGTGCCGATCCCTCAGGCTGTGCCGGAGGGAGCTGTTGTCGCAGTCACGATCGAGGAGTCCGGCGGAGCAAGCTCGCCTTCGCTGCCGCCGATTGCGGCGTCCAACCCCGTGTGAACCGAAAGGGACGCCACGGCTGAAACCTGGCGTCATCGACACAAAGTCGTTCCGGGTCGCCCCGTACACTTGTTCGCATGACCGATCTCCGACCGCGCCTGCAGGAGCTCTTTGGCTTCGCCGACTTCCGGCCGGGGCAGGAGGAGGTCGTGCGCGCGGCCGTCGACGGCCGCGACACGCTAGCGCTGATGCCGACAGGCTCCGGCAAGTCGCTCACCTACCAGCTCGCTGCGATGCTTCGGCCGGAGCCCACGCTCGTCCTCTCACCGCTGATCGCGCTGATGAAGGATCAGGTCGATCAACTCCCTGCCGAGATCGCGGCAACCGCGACGTTCGTCAACTCGTCTCTCGAGGCCGAGGAGACCGCTCGACGACTCGGCGACGTCGAAGCCGGGCGGACGCGGCTCCTCTACGCGGCTCCCGAGCGGCTGCGGAATGCGGCGTTCGTGGAAACACTTCGTTCGATCGGCGTCGGCCTCGTCGTCATCGACGAGGTGCACTGCGTCAGCATGTGGGGCCACGACTTCCGGCCCGACTACCTCTTCATCCGCCGCGCCCTCGAGACGCTCGGTGAGCCGTCGGTGCTCGGCATGACAGCTACCGCCACGCCGGCGACCGCTGCCGG
>JAYTJO010000137.1:0-11056 GCA_043730975.1 Thermoleophilia bacterium
GGTGTCCTCTCCGCGGTCAAGCGCGACAGTAAGTATGACTTCGCCGCGCGGATCGGAGGGCTGATCGGTGTCAGCATCCCGAGCTTCTTCCTCGCCACGCTCCTGCTTCTCTTCACGTCGAAGGTCTTCGGCTGGGTCCCGCCCCTGAACTACGTGCCCTTCTACGAGGATCCGATCGCGAACCTGAGCCAGTTCATCCTGCCCGCGATCTCCATCTCCGTCTTCACCCTCGCGATCGTGATGCGGATGGTCCGTGCGACGATGCTCGAGGTCCTGGGTCAGGACTACGTCCGGACGGCGCGCGCCAAGGGCGTGAAGCGCAAGGTCGTGATCTCGAGGCACGCGCTCCGGAACGCGCTGATTCCGGTCGTCACCGTCGTCGGGTTCGAGATCGGGATCCTCATGGGCGGGTCGGCGATCGTCGAGATCATCTTCGGGCTTCCGGGTCTCGGCAATACGCTGATCAACGCCATCTTCAACCGCGACTACCCGGTCGTGCAGGGCGCGACGATGCTGCTCGCGTTCATCTTCATCTTTGCCAACCTGCTCGTCGATCTCCTCTACGGCGTGCTCGACCCGAGGATCTCCCAGGAATGAGCAACTTCGGGAACAACGAGGCTCCGATCCTCGGGGCCGAAGGCCGCTCGAGCGAGGTCGGCAACGACGCCTGGGTGTACGCGCCGACGCGGAAGGCCGGCCGGTTCGCGAAGTGGCGCAATCCGATCGGAATCGCCGGCGCGATCATCATCGGGCTCACCGTCCTGATGGCGTTGATCGGCCCGTACATCTGGTCGATCGACCCCGACGAGCTCGTCGCACTCCGCCTCCAGGCGCCGAGCTGGGCACATCCGATGGGAACCGACGAGCTCGGCCGAGACGTGCTCGCCCGGATCATTCACGGGGCGCAGGTGTCATTGCAGGTCGGCGTCATCTCCGTCTCGATCGCGTTCGTGCTCGGCGTCTCCCTCGGCCTGCTGGCGGGCTTCTTCGGAGGCTGGCTCGACAGCGCCCTGATGCGCTTCGTCGACCTCATGTTCGCGCTTCCCGGGCTCGTGCTGGCAATCGTGATCGCGGGAATGCTCGGGCCGAACCGACGCAACGCGATGATCGCCATCGGCATTGTCATCGCCCCTGCTTTCGCCCGGGTCGTGCGCGGTGCGGTTCTCGAGGTGATGGGGTTCCCCTTCGTCGAATCCACCCGCGCGCTCGGGTCGTCGCACTCTCGCGTGATGGCTCGCCATGTGGTCCCGAACATCGCCGCCCCCTTGATCGTCCTCGTCACGGTGTACCTCGCGACTGCCATTCTCAGCGAAGCGGCCTTGAGCTTCCTCGGGCTCGGCACGCAACCTCCCGAGGCGTCGTGGGGCGGGATGCTCAACAGCGCTCGCTCCTATCTCGATATCGCTCCCTGGTTGTCGATCTTCCCGGGTGTTGCGATCATGATCGTCGTCCTCGGCTTCAACTTCCTGGGCGACGGCCTCCGCGACATCCTCGATCCGCGTCTCGGCCCTCACGTCGGCGGCGCCGAGAAGAAATGAGGCCAGTGTCCCTCCAGGCAACACCATCCACGTCCCCGGCCCGCGATGAGCGGCGCCATACGTCGTCCTCGGTCGCCCCAATAGGCTCCGCTATTGAGGCTCCCTGCGTCCTAGTCTGGCTTGCTCCTCGCAGCCCGGGAACGCGGCAGTGTCACCTGAAGGGACACACATGCTCGACGTCCTGATTCGCAACGGCTGGGTCGCAGACGGCACCGGAAGCCCACCGTTTCTCGGTGATGTGGCGATCGAGGGCGAGAGCATCGTCGAGGTCGGCCGCCTTGGCGCCGCCGCGACCGCGAACCGCGTGATCGACGCCGCGGGCAAGGTCGTCTGTCCCGGCTTCGTCGACCCACACAGCCATAGCGACTTCTCGTTGCTCGCGAACCCCACCGCCGAGAGCACGATCAGGCAGGGTGTGACGACCGAGGTCGTCGGCAACTGCGGCTGGAGCTACGCGCCGGTCACGGACTTTTCGCGCGAGTACATGAGCGGCCGCCTTCACACGTTCGGCTTCGACGGCCCGGTGATCCCTTGGACGACCTT
Organism: Thermoleophilia bacterium; assembly: GCA_043730975.1. GTDB lineage: Bacteria > Actinomycetota > Thermoleophilia > Gaiellales > Gaiellaceae > Gaiella. The sequence goes on from JAYTJO010000137.1 coordinate 2,082, forward strand.
CGGGGAGCACCTCGACTTCCTCAGTGACGTGGGGCACAGCCCGAACCTCGCCTGGTTCGTCGGGCACAACTCGATCAGGCTCGCCGCCGGCGTCTCCGGCCCGCACCCCACCGAGGTGCAGGCAGCGATGATGGACCGCTTCATGCACGAGGCGATGGAGGCGGGGGCGCTCGGGATGTCGACCGGGCTCGAGTTCAACCCGGGGCGCGAGGCGACGACCGCCGAGCTCGTGCGGCTGAACGCGATTGCGGGCGAGTACGACGGGATCTACACGAGCCATGTCCGGAACCGCGATTCCGGGATCCTGCACGCGATCGCGGAGTTCCTGGAGGTCGCGCGCGCCGGTGGCGCGCGGGCCGAGATCTCGCACCTGAACGTGCGTCACAACACGGGTGCGCCCGACCGTGGCTGGGAACGGGCGGTCGAGATGATGGCGGCCGCGCGCGAAGAGGGCATGGACGTCCTTGCCGATACGACGCCGTTCGTCGACGGGCTCGGGCAGCTCTCGGGAATCCTGCCGCCCTGGGTCGCGGCCGATGGCACGGCGGCAGCCGTCGCGCGGCTGAAGGATCCCGAAACGCGCAAGCAGCTGCGAACCGAGTGCGATCGGTACTGGCGGTTCATCCACAAGGGCGAATGGGATCGCGTGCGCCTGCAGGCGAGCGAGCAGCATCCCGACTGGGACGGCCTCTCCTTCGCCGAGATCGCCGATCTGCGCAAGGTCGACCCGTGGGATTGCTTCTTCGATGTCCTGTCGGACGCAGGGGAGAACTACGAGAGCATCCTCGTCGTCGGCCGGCTCTTCACCGACGAGCACATGGCGGAGATGATCTCGCACCCGCTCTTCTGCCTCGGTGTCGACACGTTCACCGTCACGACAGAAGGCCCGCTGGCAGACGTTCTCCGTCATCCGCTCGGGTACTCCGGCCACGTCCACTACCTGACCCACCACGTGCGAGAGAAGGGGACGCTCCGGCTCGAGGAGGCGATCCGCAAGATGACGAGCATGCCGGCAGCCCACTTCGGGCTCTGGGATCGCGGGCTCCTGCGGGCGGGCTATGCGGCAGACGTGGTGGTGTTCGACTACGACGGTCTCGACGAGGTCTCGACGGTCGACGATCCCCACCACTATGCGCGGGGCGTCGAGCACGTGCTCGTCAACGGCTCCGTCGTCGTGGACGACGGTGATCACACCGGCGCGCGACCGGGACGGCACCTACGACGGGCCTGACTCGGTGATCGACCTCCGCTCCGATCTCCTGTCGGTTCCGACCGACGCGATGTGGGAGGCGATGCGTGCGGCGGAGCTCGGGTGGGCGACGGTCGGCGAGGACGCCTCGGCGAACACCCTCTGCGAGCGTGTCGCCGCGCTACTCGGAAAGGAATCCGGCCTCTGGGTGCCTACGTGCGGGATGGGGAACCTGGTCGCGATGCTCACCTTCTGCGTTCCCGGCGACCGCGTGATCGTCGAGGCCGCCTCGCACGTGATGACGTCGGAGGCGATGGGGATGGAGGAGATCGCGCGGCTCGTGCCGCGAACCCTCTGGGCGGCCGACGGCCGGATGGATCCAGCCGCGGTCTCCGAGCTCGTCAAGGGGGAGGGCGCGGCGCTCCTCGTCCTCGAGAACACCCACACGCGGGCCGGGGGCACCACGCTCTCCGTTCCGCTGACGCAAGCCCTGGCCGCCGCGGCGAAGAAGCACCGTGCGCGCGTGCATCTCGACGGCGCCCGCCTCGTGAATGCGTCGGTCGCGCTGGGCGTTCCGCTTGCAGACCTCGCAGCCCCGGCCAACTCCGTCGTCTTCTCGCTCAACAAGGGCCTCTCGGCGCCGATAGGGGCGGTGCTCGCTGGCAGCGAGCAGGTCGTCGAGCGCGCGCGGCTGATGCTGCATCGGCTCGGTGGCGCGACTGTCCACCGGGCGGGAATCCCCGCGGCTGCCGGTCTTGTCGCGCTCGACACGATGGTGGACGGAATCGTCGACGATCACCGTCGCGCGCGCGAGCTCGGCACTCTCCTCGCGTCGATCCCCGGCGTGACGATTCAACCCGAGGTGATCGAGACGAACATCGTGCTCGCCGACGTCGCCGAGACGGGAATCGAGCCAGCTCGGCTCGTCGAACTGCTCGCAACGGCCGGGTTACGCGTGCTCGAGCGGGACACGAGTCGGATTCGCTTCGTTACCCACCGCCTGATCGGAGACGAGGAGGTAGAGCGGGCCGCAGCGATCATGGTCGACACCGTGGAGCGCCATGCAGTCCCGCCGCTCGAGGTCCCCGCACCGGAGGGCTACGACGCCGAGCTCGACCGGTGGGACTGGGAGACCGAGGAGCACGAAGCCTGAGGTTCCCCTCGGCAGATCTCGGTCGCGCAGGCGAGGCCCGCCTCAGCCGATTCCGAACCGGGCGAGGGCACGGTGCGACGCGTCGATCGCCTGCTCCAGGCACCCCGGAGCGTACGGCGATTGCTGCTCCTGGTAGAGGCCGCTGTCGTACAGCTCCCGTGGGCAGAGGTAGCCGACACCACCGTTCGTCGTCGTGAGAACGAGGAGCGGGGTGCCCGCAAAGCGCTGTCGTAGCTCGGTCTGGAAGCGCGAATACGCCTCGTTCGGCAGCGCCACGAGCAGCGCCTCGCCGAGTCGCCATGTCCACAGCGGCATCCGGTGTGTCGGCCCCGCTCCGAGCTCGAGCTCGAGGAATTGCCGCCTGAGCGCCTTCTCGCGCTCCTGCACTGCGTCTGGCGTCGCACCGCTGAGGCTCTCGACGATCGCCGGCTGCGCCTTCCGGGGCAGCTCGACGTGCGTGAGTGCCGCGTCGAGCCGGCTTGCCTCGTTGCGTTGAGCGTCCTCCCAGGCCCGGTACTCCCACGTGCCGAGGTTGGCGCCCGAGGCGACGATTCCGGTGTAGGCGAACTGCGTCCCAGGGGGAGGGAGAGCCTCGATCGCAGCTGCGGCTGCGTACCCGAGCTGGCGGCCGTTCCGGTCGGCGACGGCCGTGTCGCCGACGTAGTCGTCGCGCGGCCCGAGCTCGCCCGAGGCACCGTGGAGAAAGAGCGCCGGCGCGTCGAATGCGCGCTCGAGCACCTCACGGGCGGCGCCGATGTAGTCGGGCGAGAGGAGCCGGTTGTCCCACGCGAGCGTCGTCGGGTGGCAGGCGTAGTTGAAGAGCGTGGCGAGAGTCGTGCCATCGTCGCCCGAGACGCGTGCGACGAGGAGTGTGTCGTCCGCCGGTCCGCCCGGGTTGTACCCGCACGCATACTGCCCGGCGGCCTCGTCCCAGAAGTCGCGGTTCGTCGCAAGGCTCGAGCGGCCGTGGCCGAAGGTGACGAAGGCTCTGGCTCTCGAGCTTCGGGCCTCGAGGATCGCGCTCGTGATCTCTTCAGCGAGGCGGTCGAGGTAGGGCTGGATCAACTCGGCGCCGGGCTTGTCGGTGAGCCGGGAGTTCGCGTTCGCCCCGGCGTGCGTGTGTGACATGGCGACGAGGAGCTCTTCTTCGCCGAGGCCTGTCCGCGCCCGAATCGACTCGCGGAGTGCTACCTCGTCGGGCCCGTACTGCAGCCAGCCGATATCGAGGGCTACGAGGGCGAGCTCCGGCCCGTCCTCCTCGAGAGGCGAGAAGACCGCGGCCGTCGCCGTGAACGGCCGGTGGATGCCTTCGGCGACCTCGTGTGTCGCGGCGCCCCAGGAGCGGGCGTAGATTCCGACGGGCGGAGTCACGTCGCGGCTTGCGACGCCGACGCGGCAGCGAGCGGTTGGGTAGGTGATGTTCATGTGGCGCTCCTCTCTGCGGGGTGGTCGAGCGGTCGGTCGGTGGTTGCCATCGGTGGTGTCGATCGTCGGCCCACGAACACGGTGAGGGCACCGACGACGGCAACGGTCACGGCGATCGTGCCTGCGACGGTGAAGGCCAACCGCGTGCCGCCGTGTGCGGTGAGCGAGCCGGCCATCAGTCCACCGAGCGGGGCTCCGCCCATGAAGGCGAAGAAATAGAGGCTTGCCGCTCTGCCACGCATGTGGGACGGTGCCGCGAGCTGCAGGGTCGCGAGTGCGCTCGAGCCCCAGATCACGTAGAAGACTCCGACCACGAATAGCACGGCGCAGACGGCCGGCAGCGTGTCCTGCGGAGCGAGGAGGAGCTGAAATCCTCCGAAGCCGCCCGCGCCGACGAGGACGAGCAGCAGGCGTGCCCGCCCGATCGTGGCCAGGATCAACGCGCCGCAGAGCGCTCCCATCCCGAAGACCGAGGCGATGAGCCCGAACGTCGCGGCACCCTGGTTCAGCGTCAGTCGCGCAACGAGCGGAAGCAGCACGTCGAAGTTGAACGAGAACGTGCTCACGAGCAGCACGCTGAGGAAGGTGATCGCGACGCGTCGCGAGCTCCAGATGAAGGCGATCGCCTCGGTGACGCCGACGAGGACTCCCGGTTGCACGGTCGCGAACGGAGCCGCCCGCGGAAGTCGCATGGCGAGGAGGGCCAGGATGACGACGACGTAGCTGACCGCGTTGACAGCGAACGCGACTCCTGCGCCGGCTGCGGCGACGACGAGACCCCCGAGTGCCGGGCCGATGATCCGGGCGCTCGTCCCGAGCGCCGAGCTGAGAGCGACCGCGTTCGGCAGGTCGTCTCTCCCGACGATCTGAAACACGAGGGTATGACGTGCCGGTGCATCAAGGGCGATTGCGATCCCCTGGACGAGACCGAGCACGTAGATCTGCCAGACCTCGACGAGGCCCGTGAGAGCCAGAAAGGCAAGGAGCGCGGCGACCACTGCGAGCACGGACTCGCACGTGATCACGAGCCGTCGGAGGTTGATCCGGTCGGCGAACGTACCGCCAACGAGCGCAAGCGCTGTGATCGGCAGCGTCTGGACGAGCGCGAGCGCTCCGACCGCTACCGGTGAGCGGGTGAGCTCGAGAACGAGCCAGTAGGCAGCGATCTGCTGCATCCACGTCCCGATGAACGAGATCCCGTTCCCGGCGAAGTAGAGCCGGTAGTTGCGATGCCGGCGCAGGCTGCCGAACGTGCGGTCGCCGAGCGCGGAAAGCGCTGCGACCGGTCTCATCTAGCGCCGCATCCCTTAGAGAAGCGCTGCGCGGTCGATCGGCGTGCCGACGACGAAGACGCAGTCGCCCTGCTCGGTGATCGGGATCGCCTTCGTGACGACGACGTAGCCGTCGACGGGGGAGCGCAGGAGCTCGGGCGCCCGGTCGGGGCGATCGAAGAACCAGAGTCGACCGACGGGCTCGCCTGCTGCGACGGGGTCGCCCGGCTCGAGCATCCCCTCGAACAGCCCGTCCTCGGGTGAGACGACGATCGTGTCCGGATTGCGGCCATCGAGGATGATCGCGGGAGGGAGGCCGAGCGACGCCCGTGTCTGAACCTCGCCCTTCATCGCTCCGACGTGCCGCAGCACGTTGGTGAGGCCACTCCACGCAAGCTGGTGGACGGGAGCGGGAACGCGCCCGCCGCCGCCGAGCTCGGTCGTGATCACGAGCTTGCCCTGGCTCTCGGCTTCCACCGGCAGCAGGCCGGTGCCGTTGACGTCGATGTAGAGGTAGTGCCAGTCGCTGCACCAGGCCTCCATCCCTTCCAGCATCGCCCTCCGCTGCACCGGGTCGTCGACGACGTGCATGTGCGAGCAGGGAAGGAACCAGGCCGTGCGCCCGCCGGAGTGCATGTCGATGACGACGTCGGCGCGGGGAAACAGGACGGTCGTGAGATAGTCGGCGAGCTGCTCGTTCGGAGGCCCGTCGGGACGCCCCGGGAACGACCGGTTGAAGTTCGCTCCCGAGGGCCAGTTGCGCGTGTTCGCCATCGCAGCAGCGGGAGAGAGGCGCGGAATCACGATCACGCGACCCGTCACCTGATCGGGCTCGAGTTCCTGAAGGAGGCGCAGCGCAGCGACCTGCCCCTCGTACTCGTCGCCGTGATTGCCGGCGAGCACGAGGACGGTAGGCCCGTCACCGTTTGCGATCGAGGCGATGTGGACGAACGTGCTCGCCCAGCCGGCCGTGTTCGTGATCTTCGGGAAGGCGAGGTGCCCGATCTGCTTCCCGGGAGCGGTGAGGTCGATCGAGCAGGAGACGGGCGAGGGAGGGCTCACGTGCGCTTCTCCAGGTGCCGTGTCACTGCCGCCTCGGTGGCAACGAGCAGCCGGTCGACATCCTCGTCGGTGTGGGCGTACGAGAAGTGACTGCGCTTCAGGTTCAGAGGCAGCTCGAAGACGCCGTCCTGCATCATCTCGCGCCGGTAGCCGATGAAGAGATCCACGTCGTTCCGGAGCAGGTCGTCGTAGCTTACGACCGGCCCCTCCAGGAAGTAGGTCACGAAGATCGAGCCGAAACCGGAGACGACCGCCGGTACTCCAATGCGGTCGTACATCGCCTGGAGCCCCGTCCGCGCGCGCTCGCCGAGCCGGAAGACGTGCTCGTGCACCGGCTCGCGCTCGAGCTTCTCGATCGTGGCGAGCGCCGCAGCGCTCGTTCCGGGGTGGCCGTTGAAGGTGCCGGCAAAGAACGCCGGTTGCCCTGGCGTGGTCGAGAAGAGGTCCATCAGCTCCGCCTTGCCGCCGAGCGCCGACACGGGCCAGCCGTTCGCCATGGCCTTGCCGAGCGTCGTCAGGTCGGGCGTCACGCCGGTGACCGCCTGGTAGCCACCGAGCCCGTGTCGGAAGCCGGTGATCACCTCGTCGAAGATGAGTACGGTGCCGTGCTTCGTCGCTAGCTCGCGCAGCCGCTCGAGGAAGCCGGCCTGGGGGAGGACGGCGCCGATGTTGTGGGGGATCATCTCGAGGATGATCGCCGCGACGTCGTACTGCTCGAGCGCGCGCGCGACCTCGTCGGCGTCGTTGAAGCGGCAGACGATCGTCGACTCGATCGCCTCGGGCAACATCCCGCCCGAGAGCGGATCCTTGCTGCCCACGCGCTCGGCCGGAGAGATCACGTTCAGCGCGACCGAGTCGTGCCAGCCGTGGTAGCAGCCCTGGAACTTGATCACGTGGCGGCGGCCGGTCGCGGTGCGCGACACCCGCAGCGCGTGGAACGTCGCCTCGCTGCCCGTGCACGTGAGGAGAACCTTCTCGAGGGAGGGGACGTTCGCGACGAGGCGCTCTGCGAGCTCGACCTCGACCCGCGTCACGCCGACGCCCATCAGATCCAGCGAGCGGCCCGTGGCAGCGACGGCTGCCTCGACGTCGGGATCGTTGTGGCCGAGAAGCGGTGGCCCGAAGGCGGCGTGGTAGTCGGTAAAGATACGGCCGGTCGCGTCGGTGAACGTCGAGCCGCCCGTGGCCGTGATCACCATGTTCTCGAGGCCCGGGACCTGACGCTGACCGCTGTTCACGCCTCCGGGGATCACCGCCGCGGCCCGCGCGGCGAGGTCGGCTCCTGCAATCTGGGTCGAGCTCATCTCTCGCTCCTTCGTCTCGTTCGGTCGAGTGGGGCCGATTCAGCCGACTCTGAGGCTCTCCAGCACGTCCTCGTCGATGTCGACGCCAAGGCCGGGCGCGGTCGGGACCGCGACGTAGCCGTCTGCCTCGATCGGCAGGCGCTGAACGGTCAGGGTCTTCGCGATCGGCGTGTCGGCGACGCAGTACTCCTGCCAGATTCCGTCCGGCATCACTGCGTTGCAATGCAGTGACGCGGCCTTGATGATGCCGCTCTTCCACGCGTGGGGCACGGTCGCGACGCCACGTGAGTACGCGAGCTCCGCAATGCGGAGCGTCTCGGTGATGCCGCCGCAGCGGGTGACGTCGGGCTGCACGAGGTCGACGTGGGCGCGGTCGATCAGCTCGCGGAAGCCCCACCAGGTCGCGTCCTGCTCGCCGGCGGTGATGCGTATGTCGACCGTGTCTGCCAACTCTGCGTAGGCCTCGTACTCGTCGGGCTCGAACGGCTCCTCGAGCCAGTAGATGTCGAGGCGCTCGTACTCGCGCGCCACCTCGATTGCCGTCTTCGCGTCGGCGACGTAGCCGAGGCCGGCGTCGATCATGATCTCGACGCCGTCTCCACCGGCAGCCTTCGCCGCTGCTGCGAGCGCGACGTCGAGCTCGGGGTCTTTGCCGAGCGGCCCCCAGCCAAGCTTGACTGCCGTGAAGTTCTGCTCGACGAGTGCTGTGATCGCGGCTGTCACCTCGGCTGGCGTGTCCGGCATCAGCATCGAGGCGTACGCACGGACGCGGTCACGGTGCTGCGTCCCGAGGAGCTCGTGGATCGGCTTGCCGAGCGCCTTGCCCTTGATGTCCCAGAGGGCGATATCGAGCCCACTGATGGCGTGGATTGCTATGCCGCGCCGGCCGAAGTAGATGAGGCCGCGGTACATCTTCTGCCAGAGCCGCTCGACGTCGAGAGGGTCCTCACCGATCAGCACGTCCCGCAGGCTCACCGCGACCGCATGGGAACTCGGCGCCTGGACGAGCGCCTGGACGAGCTCGGGTGACGAGTCGACCTCGCCGATCCCCGTGATGCCCTCGTCGGTGTGGATCCGGACGATCAGGTCGTCCTGGCTTCCGTCTGCGATTCCCTCGTTCACCTCCGCCTGTCGTAGGACGATTGCCTCGACATCGGTGATCTTCACTGAGAGTCTCCTGAGGTGACGGGTCGTTGGCTGGCTCGAACCCCTTGCCAGATTGTCGACTATAGCGAAATTGTCAACAATCCTCTAGGATGGCGTTCGGGCCATGAGCGACTCTCCGATCCTCTGCACGATCGACCTCGAGGCACCCGGGAAGCAGTTCGGCAGGCTGCAGGTTCCCCGTTCGTCGAACACGAGCGGCTGGTCGAACCAGTACGTCCCGATCGTCACGGTCGCACGCGGCGAGGGGCCGACGGCTCTCGTTCTCGGCGGCGTCCACGGCGACGAGCCCGAGGGGCAGGTCGCTGCGCTCAACCTTGCGCGCGACCTTCTTCCCGAGGACGTCAACGGGCGCGTGATCGTGATCCCGTGCGTCTCGATGGACGCTTCGCTCGCCTACACCCGAC
>JAYTJO010000138.1:0-4085 GCA_043730975.1 Thermoleophilia bacterium
TCGGCTCGAAGCGCATGTGGCTGAACTTCGAGACGTACACCTCGAGCGGCACCCCGTACTGGAGGCCGAGCGAGACCGAGATCATGAACGAGTTCATCAGACCGGCGAGCGTCGTGCCCTCCTTCGCGATGTCCACGAAGATGTCGCCCGGCGTGCCGTCGTCGAACAGGCCGACATGGATGTAGCCTTCGTACTCGCCGACACGGAACTTGCGGCCGACCTCGGTGCGGTCGTCCGGCAGCCGCCGCCGCTTCGGCGCTGCGACGACACCACCGAGTGCGTGGATCTGAGCGATCCTGCCTTGCTCGGAGGTGTCCTTCGAGCCCGAGAGCGGCTGTGCCACCTTGCAGTTGTCGCGGTAGATCGCGATCGCCTTGACGCCGAGCTGCCACGCTTCGATCAGCAGCTGCGAGACCTCGTCGACCGATGTCTCCTCGGGGAGGTTAACGGTGTTGTGGTTGACGATGCCGTTCGCGACGAACGCATGGGTCTCGGGAACCGAGACGTCGAAGACCTCATGCTCCCCGCCGTCCTCGACGGAGGTGACGGGGCTGAAGTGGAGGTTGCGCTCGAGCACGGTCCTCACCCAGTCCTCGAGTTCGACGTCGGGAAGCAGCGCCACTCGCTCGAGGGACTCGCGGCTCACGGCCTTCGTTCGGGGGTCGAGCAGGTGACGGAACTCGTTCGCCTTGCCAGTTCCCTTCCCGTACCGCCCGGAGCGCCCTGCCGGGATAAGCCCGTAGAGCTGCCGACCGTCAAGACCAGGAACGATGTCTGCCGTGCTCTGACCGAACGATGCAGCCAGGAGCTCCTTCGCGCGAGCGGCCTTGTGGCCCTCGGGGAAGTCGAGCAGCGAGACGAACAACTGCGCGTACCGACCGGACACGTACACCTCGTCGAAGGAACGGTCGTACTCTGCGTTGTACTTCGTGACTCGGCTGTGAACCATGCCGAGGTTCGTCAACACCGCCTGGAGGTCATCCAGGAGTCCGTTCGAAGCAAGGCAGATCGCCCACTTGGGCAGGCTCGAAGGGATGTACGAGTCGAGGCTCAGGCCTTCGAGGAAGGTGAGCACCATCGCCCTCGGCGACCGCAGCACTGCGTCAGGGATTCGCTTCGTCTGCGAGCGGTCACCGCAGCCGAGATAGTCGAAGAACTCCACCAGGGTCTTCGAGCTGAGTTCGACCGACGGGCACTTGTCTGTCTGACGGGCCACTCGCGCCTCGATCCCGAAGAGATCGCGTGCCGACGTCACGAGTCGGGCGATCACGCCCTCGTCCGTGTTCGCGATCCGCACCGTGTGGACAGTTCGGCTGATGTGTCCTTCTGCTGCGTACGCCCCGAGGAAGAACGCCAGGTCCTCCGACATCTCGGTCGGGATGACGATCGTCTTCTGGCTTCCGTACGGCTTGGCGGGGGTGAAGCTCTCGAATCGCGCCGGCGTTCTCGACCAGAGGTCATCGCCGTACTGGGTAGCGACCTGGTCTCCAGGCTCGAGCTCGTCAAGGCGTTTCCAATCGAGCCCGCCTTCAGGCGTTCCGGTCAGAACGCGGTGGTTTGGAGTCCCCGTGATCCGATGACCCGACCGGAGTGTGGCGTCGATAGTGCTCCGGACGCCACCGTAGTAGAAGGCGTCCGTCGCCCGTGTGCCGTCGAGCGAGGCGAGGCGTAGCCGCATGTCTCGGAACGTGTCCTCCGCCTCTCCTTCGCGAAGGCTGCCGATGCGAACGAGACCTTCCTCTGTGGTGACCAGAGTCTCGCCAACGACGCACTTCGAGATCGCTCCCGAGATGAACGGCTGCACGGCGCCCATCATCTTCACGTGACCCATGTAGTGGATCGCGCGCTCGCCGATGGCGCAGTCGAACACCGGGTAGTGCTCGTTCTTCAGATGCGGCGCACCGATCACGCTGCCGCGCTCGTCGATGTAGGCGACGATCTCCTCGACCTCGCGCGTCGCGTAGCCGAGCTCGCCGAGGGCCATCGGCACCGTCTTGTTGACGATCGTGAGCTCGCCGCCGCCGACGAGCTTCTTCGACTTGACGAGCGAGAAGTCGGGCTCGACGCCCGTCGTGTCGCAATCCATCATGAAGCTGATCGTCCCGGTGGGTGCGAGCACCGTTGCCTGCGCATTCCGGAAGCCGGCCACCTCACCCAGGTCGAGAGCGTCGTCCCAGGCCCTGCGCGCCGACGACAGCATGTCGTCCGGCACCGAGTCGGTGTGCTGGATGTTGCCAACCGCTGCGCGGTGCTTGGAGATGACGCCGATCATCGCCGCAGCGTTTTCGGCGTACCCCGCATGCGGACCCATCCGCTTCGCGATCTCCGCCGACTTGCGGTAGCCACGCCCGGTCATGATCGCCGTGATCGCTGCGGCGTAGGCGCGGCCCTCATCGGAGTCGTACGGAAGACCTCGAGCCATCAGCAGGGCGCCGAGATTGGCGTAGCCGAGGCCGAGCTGACGGAACTTGAGCGCGTTGCGTCCGATCTCCGGCGTCGGGTAGGACGAGTAGCCGACGATGATCTCCTGCGCGAGGAACATCACGTCGACGGCGTGCTCGAACATCGGCACGTCGAACTCGCCGTCCTCCTTGCGGAACTTCATCAGGTTCAGCGATGAGAGATTGCAGGCCGAGTCGTCGACGTGCATATATTCGCTGCAAGGATTCGACGCGTTGATTCTTCCGGTATTCGGCGACGTGTGCCACTGGTTGATCGTGGTGTCGTACTGCACGCCCGGATCTGCGCACTGCCAGGAAGCCTCGGCGATGTCCTTCATGAGCGACCGCGCGTCGACCGAGCGGACGACGGAGCCGTCGGTGCGGGCGGTGAGGTTCCACTCCTTGCCCTCGACGACTGCTTCCATGAAGGCATCCGTGACGCGCACCGAGTTGTTCGCGTTCTGGTACTGGATCGAGCCCCAGTCGGGCGAGTCGAGCGACATGTCGTAGCCCGCCTGCTCGAGGACTCGAGCCTTCCGCTCCTCCTTCGCCTTGCACCAGATGAACTCGTCGACGTCGGGATGGTCGATGTCGAGCACGACCATTTTCGCCGCGCGTCGCGTCTTGCCACCCGACTTGATCGTGCCCGCCGAGGCGTCGGCGCCACGCATGAACGAGACGGGCCCGGAGGCGTAGCCGCCCTTCGACAGCTGCTCCTGCGACGAGCGCAGCCGCGAGAGGTTGATGCCGGAGCCCGAGCCACCCCGGAAGATGACACCCTCGCGACGGATCCAGTCGAGGATCGAGTCCATCGAGTCGTCGATCGAGAGGATGAAGCACGCGGAGCATTGCGGCTTCTCCTCGAAGCCGACGTTGAACCACACGGGCGAGTTGAACGACGCGATCTGGTTGACGAGGATCGCCTTCAGCTCTGCCTCGAACGTGTCGCCCTCGTCAGTGGTCGCGAAGTAGCCGCCCTGACGTCCCCAGCCGCCGATCGTGTCGACGACCCGTCCGACCATCTGCTTCACCGAGCGCTCGCGCTCGGGGGAAGTCATACGACCGCGGAAGTACTTCTGCGCAACGATGTTTGTTGCAGTCTGCGACCAGAAGCGGGGGAACTCGACGTCCTTCTGATCGAAGGCCGGGCCGTCCTTGCCGGGGATCAGTGCATGGCGCGATTCCCATTCGATCTCATCGAACGGGTCGCGGCCGGGGATCGTGAAGAACCTCTGTGGGGTGATGCTCGCACTCTCGTCGACCACCGCGTTGACGTAGTCGTCGATCGCGGGCAACGTCGTTACGGTCGTCTCTGACGCTGGTGTTGCTTTCGTGGTTGCCATGCCTGCCTCCCGGCCGTCCGTCGATCAAGGGAAAGATGTCCTCCGTCCCGCGAGATGCAGACGCTGGGAGGGATTCGGGATGCTAGGAGGTGCGTCGGACGGCACCCTCTTTCGGCCATTTCCCCGCAATTTGCAGGAAAATGGTTGCCTAGCCGTTCAGCCCAGTTTACCGGCGAGCCTGGGTGGCGGGAGGCTTAGAGCGCGTTTCAGAATGAAGCCTTGTGCCGACGGAACGTGCTGGGCGGCACGCTGCTTCGTCCTCGGTCGCCCCGATACGTCCCGTATCGGCAGGCTCCCTGCG
>JAYTJO010000139.1:0-2845 GCA_043730975.1 Thermoleophilia bacterium
ACGCAGGGAGCATTCAGGCTGGTTTGCCTGGATGCGACCGAGGACGACGCAATGCGCCGCGGATCGCGCGCCAGAGGCGCTCTAACTGTTGCCAGGAGAACCACTTAGCCCTGCCTTTGCTTGTGCCGTGGGTTGACGCAGATCACCATGGTGCGCCCGTGCCGCTTGATCACGCGGCAGCGCTCACACATTGGTTTAACGGACGGGCGAACTTTCATCGTGAATTCCTCGGTGGCGGTTGTCGGGTGACGAGTCAGCGGTGACGAAACGTGATGCGGCCGCGCGTGAGGTCGTAAGGAGAGAGCTCGACCTTGACCCGGTCGCCAGGGAGGATGCGTATGTAGTGCTTGCGCATCTTCCCGGAGATCGAGGCGAGAACCGTGTGTCCTTCATCGAGCTGCACCCTGAACATCGTGCCCGGAAGCGCCTCGACGACCTCACCTTCGACCTCGATCTTCTCTTCCTTGACTGCCACCCTTCCCTCGCGCGAACGCCTTGTGATGATGGAGAGCTCCCGACCTGCAGAGCACGAACAAAAACGATGGAACCTAACCGTCTGACGAATCCCACCGCGCAGCGAGACGGCCGCGCCGCGGGCCGCTTACTGTAGCAAACTCGCCGCGATTCCGACACGAGGCGTGAGGATGCGTGGCCCCGACGCCGTGATTGCGACCGTATGCTCGAAGTGGGCAGCGAGAGAACCGTCCTCCGTCGAGATCGACCAGCCGTCATCGTGCAGGTAGACATCGGGTGATCCGACCGTGATCATGGGCTCGATCGCGATCGTCAGTCCCTCCGTGAGCTTCGGCCCACGGCCCTGCTGTCCGAAGTTCGGTACGTGGGGGTCTTCGTGGTAGTGCCTGCCGACGCCGTGGCCGACCAGGCTGCGCACGACCGAGAAGCCAGCAGACTCGACGACCGACTGCACCGCAAACGAGATATCGCCGATGCGGTTTCCCGGGTGCGCCTTGGCGATTCCCGCCGCAAGCGCTTCCTGGCACGTATCGAGAAGGTTCTGCGCTTCGGGATCGATCTCACCGACGCCGAAGGTGTAGGCGCTGTCGCCGATCGCGCCGTCGAGGACGACACCGACATCGATCGTGATCAGGTCGCCGTTCTGGACGATGTACGGTCCGGGGATTCCGTGCACGACCATCGAGTTCGGGGAGATGCAGATCTCGGCGGGGTAGGTTCCGTGGTAGCCCTTCGATGCGGACACTCCTCCGTGCGCTGCGACGAATGCACCGGCGATGCCGTCCAGTTCGCCCGTCGTGATCCCCGCGCGCAGGTGATCGCCGACATGCGCGATCGTCGCGGCCACGAGATCGCCCGCGCGGGCGATCCGCTCGATCTCCTCCGGGCCCTTGCGAATGATCATACGTGCGCCGTCCGGGGCACTAGTGCACCCGGCCGAGGGCCTCGGTGATCTCGACGAAGACGTCGTCGACACCGCGAGCCGCATCGAGTGTGTGAAGCGTCCCGGCGGTCCGGTACCGTTCGACGACCGGCTTGGTCTGCTCGTGGTAGATGGCGAGTCGTCGCGCCATGACCTCGGGCGTATCGTCGGCTCGGCCTTCCTCGTGCGCACGGCCGAGGGCACGGACGGTCGCCGTCTCGTCGTCCAGATCGAAAAAGAGCACCGCATCGAGCGGCCGGCCGATCGCGTCGAGCATCTCGTCGAGTTCCTCGGCCTGAACGAGGTTGCGCGGAAACCCGTCGAGGACGAATCCTGCGTCGGCGTCATCCTCCGAGAGTCGGTCCCGGATCAGCGCAATGGTCAGCTCGTCCGGGACAAGCTCACCCGACGCGAGGATCGGCTCGACCTGGAGGCCGAGAGCCGTCCCCTCCGCGATCGCGGCCCGGAACATATCCCCCGTCGAGACATGGGGAATACCGCGGGCTGCGCAGATTCGCTTTGCCTGCGTGCCCTTTCCGGATCCCTGCGGCCCGAGAACGAGAACGTTGATCGGCACTATTTGAGGAAGCCCTCGTAGTTGCGCATCATCATCTGGCTCTCCATCTGTCGCATCGTGTCGAGCGCAACACCGACCGCGATCAGGACGGACGTGCCGCCGAGCGCGCCAGAGCTTGCCTGGGAAAATCCGAAGAAGCGAATGAAGAGGCTCGGTGCGATAGCAACGAGTGCGAGGAAGAGCGCACCCGGCAGCGTCAAGCGCGTCATGACGCGGTCGAGGTACTGCGCGGTCGGCGGACCGGGACGGATCCCCGGGATGTAGCCGCCGTACTTGCGGAGATTATCGGCCTGCTCGACCGGGTTGAACTGCACGGCGGTGTAGAAGTACGTGAAGAGAATGATCAGCGCGGCCTCGATGAGCAGGTAGGTGATGTTGCCCGGCTGGAAGTGATCGTTGATGAACTCCTGCGTCGCCGGGAAGTACTGCGCGATCGTCGCCGGGAACGCAAGCAGCGCTGCGGCGAAGATGACCGGAATCACCCCGGCCATGAGTATGCGGAGCGGTAGATACGTGGCACCGCCCGTCGTCATCCGGCGGCCGACCATGCGTCGGGCGTACTGGATCGGAATCCGGCGCTGCCCCTCCTGCACGAACACGACGGAGGCGACGATGGCGATCGCGATGAGCGGGAAGAAGATGCGCTCCATCGGCCCACCGTTCCACCAGGCGCTGATCCCGATCGGAAGGCTCGTGAGGATCGAGGCAAGGATGAGGATCGAGATGCCGTTGCCGATCCCGCGCTTCGTGATCTGCTCACCGAGCCACATCAGGAGTACGGTGCCCGTCGTCAGTGAGACGACGATGAGCGTCATCCGGCCGGCGTTTGCCTCGAGCGCATCCTGTCGCTGGAACAGCACGGCGTAGCCGAA
>JAYTJO010000140.1:0-4621 GCA_043730975.1 Thermoleophilia bacterium
GCGAAGCGGCAGCCCTGCGGCCAGTCGAGCGGGCTCGGGACCATCCCGCGGATCGCCTTGAGAGGGGTGGTGTAGCGCATGCCGAGAAGCGGGATCGAACGGAGGAGCGCCTCCGTGTAGGGATGCTGCGGATTGTCGAAGATCTCCTTCACAGGCCCACGCTCGACGATCCTGCCGCCGTACATCACCGCGACCTCGTCGACCATCTCGGCAACCACGCCGAGGTCGTGCGTGATCAGGAGGATCGCCATCCCGAGCTT
Organism: Thermoleophilia bacterium; assembly: GCA_043730975.1. Lineage (GTDB taxonomy): Bacteria > Actinomycetota > Thermoleophilia > Gaiellales > Gaiellaceae > Gaiella. The sequence continues at coordinate 261 of JAYTJO010000140.1, forward strand.
CTCACGGAGCTCCTTCATCAGCTCCAGGATCTGCGCCTGCACCGTGACGTCGAGGGCCGTCGTCGGCTCGTCTGCGATGAGGAGCTTCGGGTTGCAGCTGAGCGCCATTCCGATCATCACGCGCTGGCGCATGCCGCCGGACATCTGATGGGGGTAGTCCCGCATTCGCTTCTCGGCGGACGGGATTCCGACGAGCCGCATCATCTCGAGGGCGCGGTCGTTCGCCTCCCGGTCGCCGACATTCTGGTGGAGACGCACGGACTCGGCGATCTGCTCGCCCACCGTGAAGACGGGATTGAGCGATGTCATCGGCTCCTGGAAGATCATCGAGATCTCGTTGCCGCGAATCTTCGTCAGCTCGTCCTCGGGGAGCGCCACGAGATCACGACCCTCGAAGGAGAGGGTGGACGTCGGCTCGACACGTCCGGGCAGATCGATCAGGCGCATGATCGAGAGCGCCGTGACGGACTTGCCGCTTCCGGACTCGCCGACAACGCCGAGCGAACCTCCCGTTGCAATCGAGAAGTCGACGCCGTCCACGGCCCGGATCACGCCGCCATGGGTGTGAAAGCCAGTGCGAAGGTTCTCGACGCGGAGCAATTCGGTCATGTGCCCGCTTTCGTGACGCGAGCGGGGAGCTTCGTAGCGGCCGCATTGCGGCGCTTCGGCCTCTCGGGCGCGATCGAGGGAGGACTCGGAACAGCGATGTGGAGGTCGAGCTGTGCCCGCATGAGAGCGGGATCTCGGGTCTGGAGAGCGGCGAGAAGGTCGCGATGCTCCTCCACCATGGTCGTCAGATCCTTGCCCCGACCGTAGCGATAGAAGTAGGCGCGGATCCGCGGCCAGATCGTCCGCCAGATCTGCACCGTGTGCGTCTGGCCCGAGGACGAGATCACGATGTCGTGAAAGCGGAGGTCAGCCTCGACGAGACGCGGAAGGTCGTCGGTGGCTGCGGCCTGCTCCATCAGCCACACCTGCTTGCCGAGCTCGGCGAAGTCGGCTTCCGTCATCCGCTCGAGCGCGTGAGCAAAGCTGTAGCGCTCGAGCGTGAGTCGGATCGGAATCAGGACCTCCTGCACCTCTTCATCAGACACGCCCAGAACGACCGCACCGCGATACGGGACGGAGACCACGAGTCCCTCGTTCTCGAGCTGCCGCAGTGCCTCACGAACGGGCCCGCGGCTCGTCCCGAGCTCGGTCGAGAGCGTTGCTTCGATCAATCGCTCGCCGGGCTCGTAGTCGCCGGTGATGATGGCGCTACGCAGGATCTCGACGACCTGCTGACCGCGCGGGCCGCCTTTGCCGGCGCCGGCATCGACGACAACGGAGGGTGTGCGTTCGACACTTGCTGCCATGCGTCCTTCCATCATACAAATTGTCGACAATTCATAAATGGTTGACAATCTGTTGCTTCGAGCCTAGTCTAGCCATCTCCTGTGAAGATCACCAACATTCACACCGTCCCCGTTCGAACGCCGATGCGAGAGCCCCTCGTCTGGCCGGGTGGAACGCGACTGTCCGCCTCGGGCTTGCTCGTCGAGATCCACACGGACGAGGGTCTTGTCGGCATCGGAGAGGCGCCCGGACCGACGCTGCCCACGATTCGCACGATCATCGATGCGGAGCTGACCCAGTTCCTCGTCGGTCAGGATCCGCTCCGCATCGAGTGGCTCGTCAACCGCATGGAGGAGTTCACGCGGAACTGGAGCCGCATCGGCGCGTACGCGATCTCGGGTATCGAGATCGCGCTGCTCGACATCAAGGGCAAGGCACTCGGCGTCCCCGTGGCAGAGCTCCTCGGTGGCTTCTGTCGCCGTGAGGTTCCGGTCGTCGGCTACCTGTTCATCGATGAGCCCGAGGCGAACGCGCGCAAGGCGGCGGCGTTCGTCGACGCCGGTTACTCCGAGCTGAAGCTCAAGGTCGGCCGCGACTTCGGGCAGGATCACGACACGATCGCAGCGATCCGCGATGCGGTGGGAACGGACGTAAAGATCCGGATCGACGCGAACATGATCTGGAGCGTTCCCGCTGCGATCAAGTGGATCCGCGGGCTCGAGAAGTTCGATCTCCAGTACGTCGAGCAACCCGTCCCCGACTTCGACGTGGCGGGGATGGCGACCGTACGTCGTGCGGTCGGCGTCCCGATCGCGGCGGACGAAGGCTGCACCGACATCCGCTCGGCGCTCGAATTGATCAAGGCCGAGGCGTGCGACGTCTTCGTGGTGTACCCCTCGGAGGCCGGCGGGCTCAGTCGCGGCCGGGAGATCGCCGCGCTCGCCGCCGCCGCGGGTAAGTGGTGCGCGATCGGGAGCTGGGCCGAGCTCGGCGTAGCGACAATGGCCAATGCGCATCTCGTCGCAGGCTCATCGAACTTCCCGTTCGCGAGTGACACGCACTACCCGCTACAGGAGCTCGACGTACTCACGGAGCCGCTCGAGATGGGCAGCGGTTTCATCTCGGTGACCGACGCGCCGGGGCTTGGAGTCGACCTCGATCGCGAGGCAGTCGACCGACTCGCCAACATTCAGGTACGAGAATCCGTCTTTTACGATGACGTTCAAGGTGAGGCACCGAGGGTCGGTCAGATTGTCTGACCGCCTCCCACTTACAAAGGAGGACATGGCTGTGTCCAAAAAGGGAACGGAAGAGCGCGCGGTCGGCGGGGTTACGCGACGCGATGCTCTCGTCAAGGCGGGCGTTGTGGGTGCCGGCGCGATCGCGGCAGGATCGCTCGCAGGTGGGGCCAAGGCGGCAACGCGGCGCTCTTCAGCGACCCCGATCAAGCGTGGCGGCCGCCTCATCTGGGCGCTCGAGCAGGATCCGGTGCACGTCGCCCCCTTCGGCGCAATCCTCACCTCGAATCACTGGGGCAAGCAGGCTGCGTACGACTCGCTCGTCGAGTGGGACAAGAACCTCAACCTCAAGCCGGCTCTCGCGACGTCGTGGAAGATCGCGGCTGATCAGAAGTCGATCACCTTCAACCTGCGCAAGGGTGTGAAGTTCCACAACGGCAAGGAGCTCGACGCAGACGACGTCAAGTACTCGGTCGAGAAGATGCTCGCTCCGCCGCTTCCGGGGAGCGTCACCACGGTCAGCCAGGTACCTGGCTTCGACGGAGTTGACGTTATCTCGAAGTACGTTGTTCGGCTCCGCCTCAAGACACGGGATGCGCGTGTGTTCGGCTTCCTTGCCTGGAATCGCTACTCGCCCATCGTTCCGGCGGGGCTCTATGATCAGATCAACGCTGCCCGGAACGCGATCGGCACGGGGCCGTATCGCATGGTCGGATTCAACCCGAACGACCGCGTCGAGTACGTGGCGAACAAGTCATTCTGGAAGCCCGGCCAGCCGTACATGGACGCCATGACGCTGAAGACCCTCCCCGACGAGCAGTCGCGCATCGCGGCGCTGCGTGCCGGCGCGATCGACGGTGCAACGGTCTCCTCCGACGGGGCGAAGTCGCTCGCGAACGACTCGAGCCTCGTCGTCCTGAAGGGCGGCACGGCGGCGTTCCGCGAGCTGCAGTTCACGATCAAGGGAGACCCGAAGCCGTGGCACGACGCCCGGGTTCGTCGCGCCGTCAACCACGCGATCAACCGCCAGGCGATCATCAACACGGTGTACAACGGCAACGGCAACTACTCGGGCATCGTTCCGCCCGGGTACGGCTCGTGGCCGCTCACCCAGGCCGAGCTGAAATCCAAGTACCAGAAGTTCGACCTCCCGAAGGCGAAGGCCCTGATGGCAGCGGCCGGCCAGTCGAAGGGCTTCTCCGTGAAGCTCTCGACGTTCTCGACGCCGCTCGAGTTCCAGCAGATCGCGTCCGTGATCAAGTCGCAGTTGAAGGCGATCAACATCGATGTCGAAATCGTTGCTCAGGAGCCGGGCACGTTTGCCGCGAACAACGGCACCGGCAACTTCGAATGGGATCTCACCGCCCGCGGGATGCGCGGTGACGTCGACGGGTACCTGAACGAGTACAACCCGGCCGCGGCGATCTACAACCGCTGGTACCCGCTCTGGAAGAACAGGCAGGTCTGGCGCAACGTCGGAAACGGGAAGATCACCCTCGATCCGGCCAAGCGGCTGCCGCTGTACAAGGAGGCGCAGGTCCTGCTCCAGAACGATCTGCCCCAGATCGGGTTGATTCAGGTGAACAAGTACCAGGTCGTGAACAAGCGCGTGCAGGGCATGTACGTCGCCTTCGACGACTTCAACACGGGACTTCGAAACAACGTGTGGCTGGCCTCGTAGTCGACCGTTTCCGTCCTTCATCGGGAGGGGTGCCGTCAGGGCGCCCCTCCCTCTCTCTCAGACAGGTAGCCATTGGGCGGGTACGTCCTCAAACGCGTTCTCACCAT
>JAYTJO010000141.1:0-2091 GCA_043730975.1 Thermoleophilia bacterium
GTGCCGCGGTTCTATGACGCGCAGGGGGGAAGGGTGACGATCGATGGCATCGACGTGCGGGACGTGACGCGGCGGTCACTGCGGCGCGCGGTCGGCGTCATCTCCCAGGATCCGTTCCTGTTTTCCGCAAGCGTTCGCGACAACATCGCCTTCGGCGTGCCGGACGTCTTGCCGGGCCTCGTCGAATCGGCAGCCCGCGCTGCGCAGGCTCATGCGTTCATCGAGGAGCTACCGAACGGCTACGACACGGTGATCGGCGAGCGGGGAATCACACTCTCCGGCGGCCAGCGGCAGCGGCTTGCGATTGCGCGGGCACTCGTGATCGATCCGCGGATCCTCATTCTCGACGACGCAACCGCGTCGGTCGACGCGACAACGGAGTCGCTCATTCGCGTCGGATTGACGGAGGCGATGCGCGACAGGACGACGATCGTGATCGCACACCGGCTCTCGACGATTGCGCTCGCGGACACGATCGTCGTCCTCGAGCACGGCCGGATAGTTGCAAAGGGCAATCGCAGCGAGGTTCTCGAGCAGAGCGCGATCTACCGAGAGATCCACGAGTACGGCCTCCTCCAGGAGATCGGGGTGTCGGCATGAAGGTCTGGCAGGCCGGCTCCCACCTCTCCGAGGAGCGGGGTGGCAAAGTCGGCGACTGGTCGTGGAAGCAGTCTCGACGGCGGATCCGGATGCTGATCGGGCTCGTGACGCCCTATCGTGCGCGCACCGCCGCAGCGATCGCCACGCTTCTCGCATTCACGCTCGTCGCTCTCGTTCCACCCCTTCTCGCGAAGCTGGCCGTCGACCAGGGGATCAAGTCAGGCGATCTGCAGACGCTCGTCTGGATCGTGCTCGCGTTCGTCGTGGTCGGCCTGTTGGCCTTCGTGCTCTCCTCGGTGCAGACGTACCTCACCGGCTGGGTGGGGGAGCGCGCGCTCGCCGATCTCCGCATCCGCCTCTTCGAGCACCTGCAGCGTCTCTCGCTCGGGTACTTCGAGCGCAACCGCACCGGTGCGATCGTCAGCCGGATCACGAACGACGTCGAGGCGCTCGATACGCTGATCACCGACGGCGTCACCTCGCTCGTGCAGAACGTGATGCTGCTCGTCGGCACTGCGGTCGTGCTCTTCGTGCTCGACTGGCGGCTCGCCCTTGCGACCCTCTCGGTGATCCCGTTGATGGCGCTTGCGACGGTGTGGTTCCGCGTTCGCTCGAACCGCGCCTATCGCCGCGTACGCGAGCGCATCGGCCTCGTCACGGCGACGCTCGCCGAGGACATCGCGGGCATGCGCGTCGTGCAGTCGTACGCGCGTGAACCGCGTAATCAGTCGAGCTTCCGCGGCATCAACAGCCGCTATCGGGACGCCAACTACGAGACGATCGTGCTCAACGGCCTCTACTTCCCGGCTGTCGACTTTCTCGCGTCGCTCGCGACCGCGATCGTGCTCGGCTACGGCGGCTACCTGCTCGTCAACGACCAGGTCACGATCGGGACGCTGCTTGCCTTCTTCCTCTACCTCGCGAACTTCTTCGACCCGGTACAGCAGCTCTCCCAGCTCTACAACACGTTCCTCTCCGCGACAGCTGCGCTCGACAAGATCGTCGAGGTGCTCGACGAGGAGCCCGAGATCGTCGACACGCCGGCGGCGCTCGCCCTGCCCCGGATCGAAGGGCGCGTTCGCTTCGAGGACGTGAAGTTCGGCTATGGGTCGCTCCCCGAGGTGCTCCATGGGATCACCCTCGATGTGCCAGCCGGAACATCGGTGGCGCTCGTCGGTCAGACCGGCGCCGGCAAGTCGACGATCGCGAAGCTGATCGCGCGCTTCTACGACGTGCGCGAGGGGCGGATCACGATCGACGGGCACGATGTCCGGGACGTCGAGCAGAAGTCCCTGCGCCGGCAGCTCGGTGTCGTGCCGCAGGAGGGGTTCCTGTTCGCGGGGTCGGTGGCCGAGAACATCGCGTTCGCGCGACCCGACGCGACGAGAGAGCAGATCGAGCAGGCTGCGACCGCCGTCGGCGCCGACGGGTGGATTCGCGAGCTCGAGGACGGATACGAGACGCAGCTCGGTGAGCGCGGCTTCCGACTCT
>JAYTJO010000142.1:0-2494 GCA_043730975.1 Thermoleophilia bacterium
CGGGGCAGCTTCCGCCAGGCCGCCAGAATCAGTGCCATCGTGTGCTCGGCAACCTCCGTCGTGCAGTAGTCCGGAACGTTGGCGACGGCGATCCCACACTCCTCGGCAGCGGCGACGTCGATCCTGTCCGTTCCGACCGCGTAGATCGAGATCACGCGGCAGCGCTTCAGCGACCGGATGGTCTCGGCGTCGAGACGTTCGATTCCTTCGGTCATAACAGCGTCGGCGACGACGAGCTCTGCGCGGATCGAGGCAAGCGGCCGATCGCGGAGGTCGAGCACGGTTGCCCCGACCTGACCAAGGATGCTCTCCTCGATGTCGAGGCGTTCCGACGGGAGCTCGACGGCCGCGACGACGACCACAGGTGCGCGGACTGCACTCATCCGGCGGTGTAGCCGCCGTCGATGGACAGGCAGGCGCCCGTCACGGAGAGAGCCTCACTCGAAGACAGGTAAACGATCGCGGCCGCCACCTCCTGTGGCAGGGCGAGCCGCTGCTGCGGGATCGACGCGAGGATCCGCTCGCGAAAGGCTCCCGGCTCCGGCTGAGCGGCGACCCAGGCAGTAATCATCGGCGTCTCGGTGAGACCGGGAGCGACCGAGTTGACGCGGATGCCAAAGCATGCGAGCTCGAGCGCGGCAGCCCGTGTCAGACTCTCGAGCGCCCCTTTTGATGCTCCGTAGACTGCCGACCCGGGGACACCGACGAGCGCCGTCCTGGACGTGACGTTGACGACGGCGCCGCCACCGCCGCGCATCACGCGTGCGCACTCCTGGAGCATGGACAGCGCGCCGAAGAAGTTGGCGTCGAAGATCCGCTGCGCGTCGTCGAGCGTCGTGTCGAGGAGATCCACGCCCGATAGGTCGAGCCCGGCGTTGTTGACGAGAATGTCGAGCTGTCCGAATCGAGCTGTCGCCTCGGAAACCGCTTGCTGCGCGACTTTGGGATCGGCCACATCGCCCGCGAGAAACGCACAGGGTTCACCGAGTTCGGCCGCGAGGAGCGCCCCCGGCTCCACTCGACGTGCGACCGCAACCACGTTCGCCCCTTCGCGAACGAAGGCCCGGCACACCTCGAGTCCGATGCCGTCGGTGCCGCCGGTGACTATCGCCGTCTTACCCTCGAGTCGTCGTGTGATGATTTCCCTCCTCCGAATGACGAGCAGATTCGACCTTGAAGAGGCCCGCAGGTGCAAGTGCGGCGAGCCGGGCAACTGCGGGACCAGCCGTCCGCCCCTCGTCCTCGAGCGACTCCTTACGCTTGACGGCCTCTCGAACGAGAGATCCGCCGAGAAAGCGCACCGGCTCCGGCGGGAAGCGACTGTACGCCCCTCGAACGAGGGCGGACTGCGTCCATCGATCGTCCGCGCGGAGCGCGAGCGACGCGAGGATCTTGCCCGCGAGCATGCAGGGTCCGACGCCGTTGCCGGAGAACCCGAGCCCGTAGACGAGATTCGGCATTCCTTCGGCCCGACCGAAGAACGGGATCCCCGTCTCGCTCCGGTCGATCGGCCCGGACCACGCGTGGGTGATCGGGACAGTTCGGAAGGACGGGTACAGGCCGTGAAGGCTTGCCGCCACCCCGTCACAGCGGTGGCGGTCGTAGTGGAACGTCGTACCAAACCTGCCTGCAGGCCCTAACGCGCCGCCGCCCCTGCCAATCGCGATCCGTCCGTCTGCCGTCGTCCGGTGGTAGTGGACGAGCAGCCGCGAGTCGGTGATGCACTCGCCGCCCGTCCAACCCGTCGCGGCAAGCTCGTCGGGCGCGGCGCCCGAGGCGACCATGTCGCTCGTGATCGGCACGAACGATCGCGAGAGCTTCCGGAGCGGCCGGAGCCCGGCCGTCCACGCATTGAGCGCACTGACAACGACGTCCGCTATCACGCAGCCACCCGGGGTCGTGACGACAAGAGGCTTCGCGCCGCTCACGTCACGCGCAGGTGTGCCCTCGAAAACGCGTACGCCCACCTCGCCGGCGACGCGTGCGAGGCCACGAGCGAGACGGGCGGGCTGCACCGTCGCCGCCGACGGCTCGAAGACCCCTCCTAGGTACGACGCCGAGCCTCCGCGCCTGCCTACCTCGTCTGGGCTGAGTCGCTCGAACGCATTCACGCCGAGTCGCTCGGTCTCGGCGACGGTTCCCTCCCAGCTGCCCATCTGAGCGCGACTCGTGGCGGTCCAGAGCCAGCCACCTCGTTGATACTCGGCGTCGATCGCATGCTCGCGGCAGAATTCACCGATGAATCCGACGGCGTCCTCCGCCTCGCGCGCGATCCACAGCGCGTCGCCCTCGCCGCAGATCTTGACCAGGGAGCCGAGTTTTGCCCACCACGAGAGCAGGAAGCCTCCGTTGCGGCCGCTCGCTCCGCCGCCGCAGATGTCGGCCTCGAGCACGACGACGTCGAGGCCCGGCTCGCGCCGTTTGAGCTCGATCGCTGTCCAGAGGCCGGTGTAGCCGCCGCCGAGGATGCACACGTCGGTACGAACATCTCCCT
>JAYTJO010000143.1:0-1692 GCA_043730975.1 Thermoleophilia bacterium
CACGTCGCCAAGAGCGCGCCCGAGTGACTGCACGGCCTGGAGGGCGTTGGGGGGCGTCGACCCCTGGAAGGGGCAGCCGACGGTGACGAGGCGCCGGCAGACACGCAGGTCGAACCGAACCCTGAGCCCCCGTGAGAGCACAGTCCTCGCCTGCGGCGTAGAGCTGATCGACGCGGCGACCGAGTCACCGACGAACGTCGCTGGAACCGGCTTCGTCGCGGCCGCGGTACCAGTGGTCGCGAGCAGTGCGCTTGCAAGCGCGGCAGCGACGCAGCCGGTGATGAGAGCACGAAATGAGGGCATGAGTGGCTCGAAAACGAGTATGCGACGTACGTCGAGGGAGCCTCCAATTGATTGTGCCAGCCAGAGGCCCTGGTCGAAAAGAGCCTTTACAGCACCCGAACACCGGAGGCATCGGGCCGCAAGTCGTTGCAGGCGCTGATCGAGCCCGCCTCAGGCCGCGCGTGAGTGCCCGAACCCCCTGGGGGTCGGAATCCGTGCATCGTCGCGATCGCCAACAGGCAACTCGTGCTCGTCGTCGCGATCATCGCAGCGGCTTCGCCGTCTACCCTGCGGGCGGGCGCTCGGCAGTTGCTTCGAGATCTTGCGGCGCAGGAGGCAGCTTTGTCACGGCCGTCGGTGAGTCGGGCGCCGGCTCGAGCAGGGTGTGCTCGACGGGAGGACTGAACCAGGACGGGTCGGCTGCTCGCGGCTCGGCCGTCGGGGCGGGCACGAAGGTGGGAATTGCATTGCGTTTGCGCTCTGCTCTCGACGCCGCCCACTCGATCAGCGCCACGAGAACCCACGACGCCACCATCACACCGGCGATCACGGGAGCATCGAGCTCCGCGATCGCTGCCGCCGTCGCCACACCGATCAGAAACAGCACCTCGAGGAGGAGGCGCGGCACCGTGGGGCGCCTCCGAACCGGCGCGCCGACGGAGCTCATCCAGGCACGTGAAGGGGTCGGCGCGGAATCGCCGGACTCGTCGTTCCAGCCAGGCTCCGAGGCCGGAAGGCCAGGCCCGCCAAGCCGACGCACATCGGCCTGAAGAGCCTCGATCCGATCGGACAGCTCGCGGACGACGTCGGCGAGCTCGGGATCGGGCTCGCGGCCGTGTGACGTCTGCTCCGTGGCCGTCATGCGGCGGGGCCTTCGTCATTCATCGCGTCCATCGCCTCGCGTGCTTTCGCGTGGACGCGCGCGCGGCGCTCATCGAGCGTTTCGACGGCTTCAGGTTCTGCGACTGCCTCGGGCTCTGCGACTGCCTCGGGCTGTCGCTTCGCCGCGAGCGTGCGGCGGAGCTCCTCCGCGGGATCGGCAGCCGGGGCGGCCTCATCGGCCACCGTGTCGGCCGGCGCAGAGAGATCATTGGGCGCCGGGGCGGACCTGCGCCTCGACAACAGGCGCCCGAGCGCGGCGATGCCGACGATTCCTGCGAGCCAGGCGAGTGAGCGCTTCACGAGGCGATGGTATCGCGAGGAGCGGTGGGGCAAGGGTGGAAGCTGCTTCGGCGACTCCGCATCGCACTTCGTCAGCTACCGTGTGTCGCGCTTCCTGCCTCTCCTCGCCCGGGCCATTCCCAGCTCGTGCTTGCCGGTGAGGCCGCCTAAGACCGAAGGAAGGAGAAAAGGGAACCCGTGGTTGACTACGAGATCCTGCTGTTGTTGGACCCAGACCTCGCCGAGGAG